>DASYSW010000302.1:0-3441 GCA_036002905.1 Chitinophagaceae bacterium | reverse complement strand
AAGATGCCTGCACAGAAAAGAAAATACAAAAATCAGAATCCCGATGAAGAAAGACACAGACGATGCAGTTCTTTTATAAAAAATAATGGAAAGACCTCCAAGAATCAATAGAGCCCCGGACACAAAAGCCCAGGTTTGTTTACCCGGAATGTTAGCAGCCCACTGTACAGCAGGTGGCCTCCCTACGATAAAATCCTTTGCAAAGAACTGCAGGACGCCCAGAGCAACAATGCCTATTGCAAAAATGATCTGCCCGGGTCTGACCAGTTTATTCATACTATTTTTTGTTTAACCACCCGTTATCTTTCAACCAATCGGCTAATCGTTGTGACCATGTTTTGATGGAGTTTAAAGAAGACCGGTTACCCATGTTGAAGGCATGATTTCCCTGTTCATACAAATGCACTTCAACCGGCACTTTTGCCTTGCGATGCATTTCCAGCAATTTTACAATCGGCTCTGAGCAACATTCGTCATCATTAGCCGCCAGTAAAAAACTGGGCGGCGAGCTTGAGGGCACAGAATCCGGAACCGCCAGAGGTCCCGGGTAGATCAATACCTGGAAAGCTGGCCGCGCATTAAGTTTATCTGTCGTGTCAGGTGTTGTAAAATGCTTATCTGTGTAATGATACGATACCCATCCTGCAACTTCTCCACCAGCGGAAAAGCCCATCACACCTATTCTTGTCGTGTCAATATCAAAATCTTTTGCAAGGCTGCGTACAAGTCGCATTGCGCGGAAAATGTCTTCCTTTGGATTCTCTTCTTTATATGGAGAGTTTTCTTCCCTAAACAAACGATATTTCAATACGAATGCAGCGATCCCGATGCCGTTCAGAAATTTTGCTGCATCTTTTCCTTCAGCATTAAAAACAAGAGTTCGAAATCCACCGCCGGGGCAAACAACTACTGCAGCACCGGTAGCTATTTCCTTTGGCGGGAGAAAAACGGTGAGTGAAGGATTATGAATATTTTTTACCCACCAATCCTTTGCTTCTTCCTTTTCATTCTTTCTGTTTTCAAAACCCGGCGCGCCATTGGACCATAAAGGAATTACTAACGTACTGTCCTGGCCAAAAAATGAAAGAGGAATAATTAGGAAAACAAAAGAAAGAATTCGCATTGAATTAATTTTTTCCGGTTGCGGCCCAAAAAATGCCAGCATATAAATGATTCAGAAACGCGGGATCACTAAAGTCGGTCGGCATATGGCCAAGGGCTGTATAAAAAGAGCGGCCACCATCGTATGTGTGATACCAGGCGACCGGGTGCATCTGTCCCATCCCTTCGCCTTTTTTTGCACCCCAATTTACTTTTGGATTATATGTTGACTCATCAACACCGAGGACATAGTGCAGATCAGAAACTTTTTCCGGGCCGAACTCATACCATTCTTCGGTCCATAATTTTCCGTTTGCAAAACCTTGCAAGCCCGGAAATTTATCATCAAAAATTTTCAACTTGGCGGTTTGTATCATTGGATGTATGTGAAACATCCTGCCAACAAGTTTTGTATACCAGTCCCAGTCATACTCAGTATCGGATGCGCTGTGTATACCGACGAATCCTTTTCCTGACTGGATAAATCTCTCCATTACCTTTTGCTGGGTAGAATCAAAAATATCACCCGTTGTATTCAAAAAAATAACTACCTGGAACTGCTGCAGGAATTTATCATTGAAACTGCCCGGGTCCTCAAATAAAACAACGTCAAAGAAATTTCTTACCGCCAATTCTTTAATGGCCACAACACCATAATGTAAGGATTCGTGATGCCAGCCCTTTGTCGTAGTAACCAGGAGTGCTTTGAATTGCTTTTGTGAAGAAACGGTAAAGAAAAAAAATAAAGTCGCAAACAGAAGAGACAACTTATTCCGATGCATTGTTAGTCTTGGTTTTGATGAAGGTAATAAATATGCCATGATAAATTGCGGTAAAGAGAGGGATTAATTCAGTTCAAGTTTGGCCTTTCAGTCAAAAATAAATTCTCCAGGCTGCCCGAAGTGTCGTAGAATTTCCGTGAAAATATCTCCTGGCAAAACAGCCGACCTGCATTTTGTTGGCCTTTATCATGTACAGATAATTGCCTTCCAACACGAAATCATCTTTTCCGCCGTTCGAGTAGCTATTTTTCATAAAAATTGGTGTACAATCCAAATAACTTTTTCTAAATTTATAAACGCAAATTGATTGGATGATGTATCCACTCAGTGCCTCTGAACCCGGTGAAGAAGTTTTACTCTCCTTAATTTCGCTACTATACAAATAAGCAATAATAGGGAAAGTTGAAAATCTGCCAAAAACGAATGCAGTTGACAACCCGGGCGCAAAAATCCATCTTCCTCTGCCAAGTCCATTTTTAAAGCTGCCGGTGGGCATGTATGAATCCACAAGAAGTCCAAAAGCTCCGGGTTTTCTAGAATAGTGCTTGTAGGGGATCCAATAATACCTGAGACGAATGTCACTCAGACCAAATTTCTCTGAGTAAGTCGAGTATAACAACGGAATTTCTATGTGAACCGAATTGCGTTGATCGCGGGAAGCCAAAACAAGATTTGCCCGGTATCCATAAGTTCGGCTGCCGTTTCTCAGAAAATTATATTCTAAATTATTGCTGAGCCGGTCGTACAAATTGGTCGGCTTAGATGGATCAAAACGAGCTGTTAAAGAGTCCTGGGCTGAAGCATTGAAGAAATGAAAAAGAAAAAAACAGGTAAGTAAAATTCCGAATGTTTTAACATCCATGATGGAAAGGTACAAAGAGGCAAATAAATCATGGAAATAAGATAATCAAGGGTAAATTGCATGCCATACAGGATGGGACAAATACTAATTAATCGTAACTATTTTTTTAATAATTGCAAGATGAGGTTTCCAGGCTTTCTAAAGCTTTCTGCATTTCTTTTTCTTTTTAGTTCTAATTTATGTTATGGCCAAAAATGGATGGGCGAGATTGTGGCTGGAATGTCCCAGTACAATGGAGACCTGACGCAACAGGCTGTATCATTTAAGAGAATAAAACCGGCTGTCGGATTCAACGTGAAATATAATTCGGGAGATCTCCTTGATCTGAGGGTTGGATTTATGTTCGCGAGGGTTGGTGCAGATGACAAAGACAACAAACGTGAAGACTACCAGGCAAGGAATCTGAGTTTCAAGACCAACATCCAGGAACTTAGTGTTTGCGCCGAGTTCAATTTAGTTGATCCCGAGGTTTATCTTCAAATTCCTTACGTCTTTGCCGGCATCGGCGTTTTTCATTTCAACCCGTTTGCTTACGACAATGAAGGAACTAAAACTTACCTGAGACCTCTTAGTACTGAGGGTGAAGGGCTAGGCGAATATCCCGCGAGAAAAGAATATTCACTTTATCAATTTTGTATTCCTTTTGGAGCCGGGTTTAAAATAAAAACTACAGATAAATGGCAATTGAGTTATGAG
>DASYSW010000301.1:0-2845 GCA_036002905.1 Chitinophagaceae bacterium | reverse complement strand
GAATTTCAAGCTGAGACACTGCCAGAGCATCAGATCAACTCTTTAAACAATGGGTGGAGCATGATGCCAAAGTGATCCAATTCAAGATATTTCACTTGACATTTCAGCTCGGTTTTATCCAAACCACTTTGGGATTCTTTATCAGTGTGCGGAAAGCGGTTTCGTGTTCACATGGTGTCCGATTAAGGAACAAGATAAAAACTTGACTGAATCTTTGAAATGAACTCGCGGTATAATGAAACAGTCGGTTAGTTGGCGGCTTACCTATCACCTTTATCACGATAAGCTGGTTTCACCTTAGTTTTCGCCGTTTTCGTTCTGTTTCTGATTATATTGCTGCGCCAACCGATAAAGATCCCTTTTTGACTAACATGCTATGCACCGATAATCTTCTCTTCCATGTAAATAGTACCCTTAACCATCATACTTTATGATTGAAGAACGCTCGCCTTTGCAACGGGCGAGCGTATATTCACTAAATGAATCCTCTCCTTATATTGTACTGACAGCTTCGAGGAACTATGGCGCATTTCATCGCGCACGTTAACTGTCGATATCCTCCGGCTCCTTTTTTGTGGAATACCTCACGACAAATTGTTTTCAGGAAAACTTAAACCGACGGATGACAAGTTTCGATGCAAACGTCACTGTAAATGGCGAGAGACTCAATTTTTCTTTTAACCGTATCTACACCTTGGCCCGCGAAAAGTATGTCGTTGGGGTATTCAAAGATCACCGACTATTCCAGTTTGACATGATGAAAAAAGACGGTCGAAATTGGACCATTTGTGAGCCCGCACCTGGCTGGGCGAAAGAAATAGAATGGCAGCTGTCTGACAACATCCATAAAAATTCGCCGTGAAGATTATGAAGGCGATGACAAGTAGAAATATTTTACTCATTACGATCCGCGATTAGGCTTTGCACATCAAGTTTGCCCCGCCGACCGAAGCCAGCCATAAAAGGTTTGCTCTTATCCATACGTATTTTTTTCAATAACATCTGAAAGTTTGTCCTGTGCCTTAATTACCCAATCAGGCGCATCTGTCATTACTTCCCAGGTGCCTGATCCATTTCTCTTCATGTGAAAAACAGTATCTACGTCTCCGCCTCGGCACACTATTAGAAATCTCCGACCCGTGGACATATCAAACCCATAAAAATTGAATTTTAAACTCTTATTATCTATTTTAAGTTGCTTGCTAAAATTAATCATGCCTATTAACTCACAAGAAATATGCAATTCCACATGGCTAAGACCGGTAGAGCCATCTGTTAAACAAAGATTACGACTGCGAAATCTGTTCCCTAACTGTCTGATCAAATGTAGAAGAATCATTGAATAGTACAATGTTCTCATAGTTCCAACTCCGCGCTTCATCGTTATATTCTTTAAATCTTTCTATTCTGCAAGCATTTTATCTCTGAGCACCGTGAACTCATTTTGCAACCTTTAGCGTCCAGGCCAAAGATGATTGAACTCTGATTTATTTACGAACAGCATAAGGGTCATATTATTTGAAGTGAATCGAACGCTTAAAATCTAAAAAAGCGAGAGTGAGCAATGCTGCTGTGTGGCAGCTAGTTTTAATTGTAGGCTCCAGGTTTAAAAGAGCTGAGATCCAAAAGGTGGATTATTATCCGTAGGGTGAAAAATTGTCCGGAAACGACGTTATGGCGCAGGGGCTATCGATAAAGTAAGGGACTATTGATATAGCCCCTTACCGTTAGACCTTATCCTATGAAAATTCAGAATTAAGGCAGTGATACTTTTAAAATGGTCAATGCACAATCAATAAGGCTGTAGTACAGCGACTTGCCTATAGAATAGCAAAAGGACTGTCAAAAGGGGTGTTGTCGTCATCCTTTCGTTTAATAATTTGTCGCAGCCATTTAATTGGCCATGATAAAGAACAGTAGAATTGTCTTATTGCGTTTTTTGCCATAGTGTCCTCCTTTTTTTGACTCCCAAAAGTACCTTGAGGGATATGTTTAGAGTAGATTGAGGGATATGTTTACTTGATTTCAATTTGCTTAAACGTGCTTTTTGCCTTCTCGTTTTTACCAAGTGAAATACACAGGACGCCGTCCTGATAAATTGCTCTTATGGCGTTTACGTCTACCGTGTCGTTTACGACGAAATTCTTGGTGAAATCAGGTTGGACGTATTCATTCCGTGTCCATATCAACTTTTCATTTGTTTCGTCCAGTTGTTTTGAGAAAGTAACGGTCAACAATTTTTCGTTGAGATCAATTTTAAAATCTTCCTTACGACAGCCAGGGGCTATGACGTCAATTTGATACTCACTTTCGGTTTCCCTAAGATTTACCGGCACCGTGCCAATTGACATGGAATGTTCATTCCAAACATTTTCGCCGAAGATCCGCTGGAGATTGTCTTCAAAAAGGCGGTTAACTAAATTTTCAACAGTCGGAACTGAATTACCGTTTTGTCTTTTAGAAATAGTTGTGGTCATAAGTACCTCCTTGTGTTTATTTTACCGAATATCACAGGAAATGCCAGAAAGGTTTTTCCTGAAAAAAATTCATTTATCACCGGTCATTTTTTCACCGAACTGAAAAAAATGTCACGTCATCCGATTGACGCACCTGGACCTATTAACTTTGGATCCGATTATTTTCGGTGATGATTTGCAGCTCAGTTGTACCGGGGAAGAGATTGGATACGGCGAGTACCCATATGTTTCCGGCGAAGAGATTAAGAAAGCGTTGAAATTAAAAAATGCATTCTCGGAAATGCTGTACCAAATGCAATCGCCTAATCCTTTTTTTCGTCTGATCTAACAGCTTTCTTTTTCAGCAGACTGTCGTTTGAAATTAAATG
>DASYSW010000300.1:0-8472 GCA_036002905.1 Chitinophagaceae bacterium | reverse complement strand
GGTAAGGATAGATTTCAACAGTCAAAATTTTAAATAAAAATAGTAAAGCCCTTTGAAAAGAGCTTTACTATTTCCAAATACTTAAGCGGGTTTATGAATTATCTTCTACGACTTGTATTCATAAACTGGTAAAACAATCCTAGCTGGAAAACCCTGTTTCTGACTTCAGGTGTTGCGGCGTCGTTAACATTCGTAAGACCAATGTTGTACCTGGCATCGATACCAATAGCTTCCGGAAATAAATAACTGGCACCTAAACTCCATGATACGTCCACCGTTTTTACATCGTCACTTATATTTTGTTCAATATCGCCACTCTTGATCTTCGATGAAACAGCAAACCCAAGTTGAGGACCTGTCTGCAAGCGAAGCCCACCTCCTGTCATGTACTGAAATAATACCGGCATATTCAAATAATTGATGTTCCATTTATCATTACCATCTTTTCCTCCCTGTGTGGAATAAACGAGTTCAGGCTGTACACCGAAATGAGGAGACAAATGGATGTGAGCAAGACCTCCAATATGGAAACCTGCTTTCGAGTCAAAATCAACCCCATCTTTTACATCCAGGCTGGAAATATTCAAACCTGCTTTTAATCCAAAATGCGTATCTGTGGATTGTGCTCTTGTCAGAGTGGTCAAACTCAAAAGTAAAATAACTGCAAGTATAGTTTTCATAATGTCGTTTTTTGGTTAACACTAGATTTATTTTAAAAATCATGCCAGTTGACAATTAATAACATAAAACAATTGAGGGTCAGCCGTAAAAAGATGAAAATGAAAAGGCTGTCAAACGACAGCCTTTATCGAAAATAAGATCACGTATTATTTTTTAGCACCAAATTTATATCCAAGCCTGATTCCGATATAGCTGTTTTTGGCAGACACGTCTGAACTACCTCCGCTCATAATATTACTAAACCCGTGGTTGTAATTTGCACTAACAAGAAGCCCATTCGAAAATTCATATCCGGCAAGAATATTACCTGAGAATTCAAATGGTTTGTAGTCATCATTGTCACTATTGCCAAAATGAATATCCTGGCTTTCTCCATCAGATTCAGCTTTTCCACTAACGCCGTACCCCAAAACAGGACCAATACCGCCGAAGAAACTTCCTGACCCTGCAGCAGTCTTATATAAAAAATTCAAAGGAAGTTCGATGTAGTTTAGTGTTTGTGTTGCAGTCATACCATTTGAAGATATCTTTGAACCTTTCTGGGTAAAATTTAAACCCGGCTGAAAAACAAAATTTTCAGAGAGACCCATATCGGCCAATACTCCTGCAGTGAATCCAACTTTTGAATCACCACTGATGTTTATCCCGGAAGATTTAAACTTTTGCGAAGCAATAGATGCTCCTGCTGTGACGCCGAACGTGAAATTTTGCGCGTTCAGTGAAATCAAAGAAAATAAGGCGATACTAACAAAGAATAATTTTTTCATAAGGTTTTTTTAAAATGATGGTTTGTTTTACCGGGCGTAAACATAGTAAAAGGGCTACCTGGTTTCAAACTTTTTAAGCCGACAATAGGATTAAAGGGCAAAAGTACTCTGGACTGATTAGAAGAATTACGGGAGCCTAAGTATTAATAATACATGCGAGAAAGCGATATGAAAAATATAGACAATGTTGACAAATTTTTAATAAAAAAGCTGCTTGTTGAGAGCAGCTTTTCTACCAGGTAGTGCCTATTTACCTTACTTTTTTATAGGGCCGCCACCAAAGCAAACACCGAGCTTAATACCGATGTAACTGTTTGGCGTCGTCAAACCTTCGGTAACATTACCGTTGCTATCATAACCCGTGTATGTAGTCTTGGGTATCAGGTTGTATTCGATTCCGGCACGGAAGTGTGATGCTTCGATCCCGGCCCTGATCATTCCCCCGAATTTGGCACCCGCAGAAACATTACCCGAAGTCGTATTTACTTCAGCACCTGCGAGTGTATAAATACCGGCGCCAGCCCCAACAAATGGGCGGAAGGAATAATTGTTCATAAGATAATAATCACCGGTAGCCAGGTAAGAGCCTGAGCCTTTTACGTCAGTTTCGACAGGATAACCATCCTGGTCATAACCACCAAAGCGGGCCATGACTGCACCTTCAAAACGAACTCCAAGAGATAGATTCGGGATAACAGCATACTTTGGTTCAACGGCGAAAAGGACTCCGCCTTTTGTACCTGTACCTGCAGGTATTGCATATCCAATAGCAACATCAACCTTAAAAGGTTTCAACTGTGAATTCGATTGTGCCATTGCAGAAAAGCACAAAGCGGTTAAGCATAGGAATAAATAGATTTTTTTCATGGGGGCTTGATTTTTTTAACGGATCAATTTTTTGACAGCGCAAACATTGCAAAACAAGTTTGTATAATCAAGCCTTGGACAAGAGTTTATTGAAGGGGAAGGAAAAATTACTTCACATGTTTTAGTAAAACTTGTCTGCACGTCACGGTAAAACTCTCATGTTTTACCACAGTTATAAGAGGAAGCACTAACAGTCGTTAAATTATGACTCCCTCATAAATGGATACCGATAATCGGTAGGTGCATTGAAAGTTTCTTTGATCGTTCTTGCACTCAACCAGCGGTATAAATTCAAAATGCTGCCAGCTTTGTCATTGGTGCCACTTGCTCTCGCACCCCCAAACGGCTGCTGACCAACCACTGCACCGGTTGGTTTATCATTAATATAAAAATTACCAGCCGCGTTTCGAAGTTTATTTGTGGCTATTTCAATAGCTGATTTATCTTTTGCAAAAATGGAACCTGTTAACGCATAAGGAGAAGTTCGATCAACCAACTCCAATGTTCGTTCAAATTGACTGGCATTATAGACATACACAGTCAATACCGGGCCGAAAATTTCTTCACACATAGTTACATAGTTCGGATCTTTTGCCTCGATGATGGTTGGCTGAATGAAATATCCCTCGCGTTTGTCACACTTTCCTCCAACCCATACCTCAGCTTTTTTATCTTTTTTTGAATTGTCAATATACGATTTGATCTTGTCGAAACTTTTTTCATCAATGACAGCGTTGATGAAATTTGAAAAATCTTCAGGACTGCCCATTTTGAAACTTTTCACGCCGGCAATTAATTTTTTCTTCACTTCATCGGCAATATTTGATGGAATGTACGCTCTTGACGCTGCTGAACATTTTTGTCCCTGGAATTCAAACGCTCCGCGAAGCAGTGCAGTGACCAATGCATCCACATCAGCAGTTTTATGTGCCACGACAAAATCCTTTCCCCCTGTTTCGCCAACAATTCTTGGATAGGATTTGTAGTTCGCCATGTTCCTCCCGATCGTCTCCCACATATTATTAAAAACCCCGGTTGAGCCCGTAAAATGAACTCCTGCAAAGTCACGGTGATTAAAGCACACTTTTCCAAGTGTTGGCCCATCTACATAAATTAAATTGATCACGCCGTCTGGGAGACCTGCTTCCTTTAATATTCGCATGAACATCTGGGCAGAATAAATTTGTGTGTTGGCACATTTCCATATTACTACATTCCCGCACATAGCTGCTGATGTTGGAAGGTTGGCACCAATGGCGGTAAAATTGAATGGTGTAATAGCAAGAACAAATCCTTCCAGGGGACGATATTCCATTCTATTATGGATGCCTGTGCTGCTTATCGGCTGTTGTTTATATATTTCGCTTAAAAAATGAACATTGAAACGAAGGAAATCGATCACCTCGCAGACACTGTCAATTTCCGCCTGGAAAACATTCTTGCTTTGCCCAAGCATCGTAGTGCCGTTCATGTACGGACGATACTTTGTGGATATGAGGTCCGCAGCCTTTAGAAAAATATTTGCCCGACCCTCCCAGCTCATACCGGCCCAGGCGTCCTTGGCATTTAATGCTGCCTCAATAGCCAGGTTAATATGCTTTTCATCACCGATAGAGTGATAGCCCAGGGTATGTTGCACGTCATGCGGCGGATGAATACGTTCTTTTTTGGCCGTGCGAACTTCTTTACTGCCGATGTACATTGGAATGTCAGCTTCTTCGTTCTTTAATTTTCCCAACACCGATTTCAGCAACTCTCTTTCAGTACTTCCCGGAGCATATGAGAGAACTGTTTCATTTGCCGGCATGGGGTATGAAAAATATCCAAGACTCATGATAAAGTTTTAGGCTGCAAAGATAGAGTCAAAACATTTTTCCGGGTAAAGCGGACTTATTGGTTAACTTTTTATTGATAAAGAGGGACTTAAAACGCAAGAAGAGAGAAAACGACATAAGGTGCATAGACAGGCCATGCCATGTCTTTGCACAGACTAACTTTCACGGGTTACTGATCTTGAATTGTGAAAAGTTTGCCTTCAGATCCGGTTTCATTCTTGGTCCGTCACCCGAGAATGCTGCAAATACAGCCAATCCCAGTTGAACCTTTCCATTCAACCACTGCAGTTTATATTCTCCAACTTTATTGAAATCACGTTCACTATCGTCTTTGAAAAATGCAATGATCTTACCACCTGCTTTTTCAATTCGTAGCCATCCGCTCATATTGTCCTTTTTAATAGCGACAGTTCGGCTCTTGCCACCTGTTGTTCTTTTAAAAAACAGCTTTGGATTTGGATTACCACCGGTACCCATCGTCAGTAAAACATAGTTTTGTTTTTCCTCATTCAAGCTCCTGACAATAATTCCCGCTTGCTGAAAACCTCTGTCAGGCATTTGATCACCATCAGAACTTTTCACGAGAATTATCCTGGTCTCTGCAATGAAATCTGCCTCCATTTCTTTATACAACATGCCCGCAGTCTCACCATCCTCCCATAAGCCACGCATAATAGGGATCAATGTTATAGTATCGTCTCTTTTGTATGAGACGAACTGGTTTCTGTTCATGTACTGCCAGCCTTCGAGGGATGTTTCCGCCGGAGGACCGTTTCCATTTCCGGATAATTTTTCAATAATCCTTTTTACCTGGTCTGTGGGAGAAATAATATTATTGTTTCCCCAGAATGCCGAATCAAACGCAGTCGGCAGATTGGCAATAATATTTTTTCTCTTCCATTCCTCATCTTTGCTGATTTCCTTTAAAACAGGCTTGTCTAATTCCGAAAACAGTAATTCAACATCAATGACCAGGTCAACGTCAATATTTTTTTTCGGCTGCTTATAGCCTATCGCATATTCTTCGTCGGCATAACTCATGATCCATTTGCGGTTAACGGACGTAAAATCTACGCGACGGCGCCATCCCTTTCTTTTTAAATCGATATTTAAAATTCCTGCCATCATCTTATCGGTTCCGGTCAGATCTTTTATGTAAGGGTTCCCCAACGGACTATTTTCTGCCTCGTAACTCATCACGGCATAATTGTCGGCGTCGATCAATAGTCTACCCTTCTCAAGCGCCTCCTTTACGCCCGGTTTCTGATCAAAACTGATACTGTATAGCCATCGCCCATCAAACTGAACCAGTGAGTCAATCTTATAATTGAAAAACTTTACTTTCTTTTCGCTTAAGAAATCAGGTTGCTCCACAACAAAACTTTTTGCCACGACTGATTGAGGCCCGCCACCCGGGTGAAAATCTTCAAACAATCTTGTATAGGTTACATCCTCCTTACTTCTTCCCTGTAATAGTTTTAGCTTGTATGATTCTTTCTTTGGAAAATATTGTGCTAAGAAGACAGCTTCGGCTACAGAGAAATAATTTTCCTTGTCTTTGATAACTTCCCGATAAAATCCCTTGTTTTCAAAATTGCTGTCAGGCTGAAACGAAGGAAGTGCTACAATCGTTTTATAAATGATGTCAAGTACTGAAGATTTTTTTACGACCACCTCTGCTAACTCTGCAGGTGCAGGATCCAGTTGCATTCTAAGATATCCACTCCCCGCACGGTCAGCAGGGACAATTGTTTTCGAATGATAACCGATCATGGATATCCTGATCGAATCGAATGATGATGCTGCAAGAAAGAATTTCCCTTCCTTATTGGCAACGAGGCCTGAAACACTTCCGGGGACGTATAAAGTAATACTCGCACCGCTCAACGCCTCACCTGATCCCGCGTCTACAACCTCTCCCCGCCATTGTGGATGTGCTAACAAAAAAGGATAGCTAAAAAAAACTATTAAGATTAACCGTTTCATTCTCCAATAAAACGATGAAGGAAGGGAATGGTTACAGCAATTTTACTTAAAGGCATCTTATTTACGCTAAAGACGCAATAGAGGCATTATACCATGTCGCCGCATGAATTATTATAGCTGATGATGGGAATGAGACGCAATTAATCCACAGTTTCCTTTGCCTGCATCAGGTAAGCCTTTATAAATGCATCAAGCTCGCCATCCATTACCGGTTGCACATTACCTGTCTCAAAATCGGTGCGGTGATCTTTGATCATTTTATAGGGGTGGAAAACATAGCTGCGTATCTGGCTCCCCCACTCTATTTTTTTCTTACTCGCATTGGCAGCATTCTTCACCTCTTCACGTTTGCGGAGCTCTTCTTCATACAAGCGGCTTCGCAGCATCTGCATAGCCTTTTCGCGATTCCCTAACTGTGAACGTTCCGTCTGACAAACAACGACAATACCAGTTGGGATGTGGGTCAACATAACTTTCGTCTCTACCTTGTTAACGTTTTGACCGCCGGCGCCACCACTTCTTGCGGTATCCATCTTTATGTCGGCGTCTTTGATATCAATATTAATCGTATCATCAACCAGCGGATAGACAAATACTGAAGCAAATGAAGTGTGCCGCCTCGCATTACTATCAAAAGGAGAAATGCGAACGAGTCGATGTACCCCACTTTCTGCTTTTAAAAATCCGTAGGCAAATGGACCGTCAAATTGGAGCGTACAGGTTTTAATACCTGCTCCATCGCCCCAGACCCAATCGAGTTCCGTCACTTTCCACCCTTGTTTTTCGCCATACATTCTATACATACGTGCCAACATCTCTGCCCAGTCCTGACTTTCTGTTCCACCGGCGCCCGAATTGATCTGTAAGACTGCGGGCAATTCATCTTCGTGCTGGTTCAATGTACTCTTAAACTCCGCATCCTCGATTTGCTGCAATGCCCTTTCATAGTTTTCTTTTGTTTCTTCTTCCGTTGCGTCGCCTGCCTTCCAGAAATCGAACAACACAACAAAATCTTCCACAGCGGACTCTGTCGCTTCATACAATTTCACCCAATAATCATTTTGCTGAATGTTCTTGAGAATTTCTGTAGCCCTTTTATTGTCATCCCAGAACCCGGGACTTAAAGAAAGCTGCTTTTCCTCAGCAACTTTCATTTTGCGGTTATCAACGTCAAAGAAACCTCCTTATCCCGGCAACGCGGGACCGCATGTCATTTATTTTTTCTACTGTCATAGCGGGCAAAGATAATTGAAAGTTTGAGGTTCAAGATTTGAAGTTTAATGTAGCGGGTGACTGCTTGCTGGAATGCATCTTGTCAAGAAATCCGGTCAACTTGCGTAAACCTTTGCTTGCTCTCTACAATAGTTTCTAGTTTTGTAGAAAAATATTTTATGAAAAAAGTCAATCGATTTTTTTCGTTCGGCCTGGGTGCATTATGTCTCACAATGAATTCCTGTTCGCAAACCGCAAGTAGCAAACCCACCGCTTTGATAAGTTTTGAAGCCACCACGCCCTGTGATGATATTTCAAGATCCTTGTTAAACATTCCCACTACAGACAAATCGGTCATGATGAAATGGGCCCTTACTTTTCTCACTCCAAATTCTTATAAGCTTATTTACACTTACGGCATGGACAAGGCAAATACCCGGGGGTTTTCTGAAGGAGCTATTACAAAAGAACAGACTGGAAAATGGACAAAGAGCAAATATAAAAATACGGAGATCTATACATTGACTGCAGACAATGCCCCTTCCCTGTCATTTCTGAAACTCAATGAAAATGTTCTTCACTTGCTGGATGCTGGTAAGAATCTTATGGTGGGAAATGGAGCCTGGAGCTATACTCTGAATCGCATTAACCCGGTAAAGCTTTCATCAAACGAAGCAATCTCACAAAAAGTTGAAGAATCTGATGCGACTGACTCAATCGTTTTTGACGGAAGAATGCCCTGCTATGCCCCGCTCCTGGCTTTGAGCGGAAAAACGACGACAGGTTGCAACCTGGTAAAATGCAGGATCATTTTTTTCAGTGATAATAAATTGCATGGTCCGTCTTCACTGAAGCTTTACAGCGTACATGTAGGGACAGGTGGTACTCGCTACCTGGCAACCGGAAGATGGATGATCACCCGCGGAACTAAAACGGATCCAAATTCCACTCTCTACGAATTACAATTCGATTCTGAGAAAAAACAGCAGAATCTTGTGCTACTAAAGGGAGATGACAATATTCTCTTTCTCCTGGATAGTCAAATGAACTACATGGCTGGAAATGATTACTGCAGCTTCACGCTGAACAGGGTGAAAAAATGAATTGAATCTCCGTGATCTTTT
>DASYSW010000299.1:0-6644 GCA_036002905.1 Chitinophagaceae bacterium | reverse complement strand
CACTGTCAATTTTTGCCTGCAGGGCCATCACGTTATCAGCAAGCTCATTCATCGCATCATTTACTGCTTTTAGCTCCTGCTCATTCTTTTGGCACTGGACCTTATAACTGTTGAACTGGTCTGTAGCAGCTTTGTTTTGTGTTGTGAGATCGGTGACCTGTTTTTTCAGATCATTGTTTGAACTTGTTAACTGGGTATTCTGTGACTGCAGGTCTGCAATCTGTGCGTTCGCATTGTCTAATTTCTTACCTGCTCCACAAGACGATAAGATTACTGCTCCCAGTAATAAAAAAAAGATTGTTGATTTGTTTGTCATAATAATTGTTTTTATTGTTTTACAAACTCTGTTGAATATTATTCCTGGTTCCGGGCCCCAATGTAATGTTCACCTCCTTCTGAATAAAGAATTTATTCTACTTAGCTCTTCATCTTTACGTTGAAGTTGCAGGGCCTGGTCCGCAATTATTTTCTTTAATCGCAAGTTCTCCTCATTCAAAAGTTTTAATTCTGATCTTGTCTTATTTATCTCGCGCATCACTTCTGCGTTTGTATTCACATGCTGTAAAAATTTTTGTCTCCACCTCGCAAATACACTGTAAGAAAGCCTGTGTTCCCGCAATACGGCGGTAACTCCACTTTCATCCGCCTGGTGTAAAATTTCAAGCTTCTGGTCATCCGTAAACCTTCTTCGTGAACTGGTTATCATAACAGTTGAAAATTTCGCGATTAGTCTCAAGACTTTTTGGCTTTGCCCGGAGGAAAACTTTCCATTATTGAAGCAACAGCTTTGGGAATTACTGTGTCAGGATCTTTTGCCGGCTTATCAATTTCCTTGTTGCCAGTACCCTGCCAGACGAGTTTTTTTGAATTTGCATCGATCACGTCGATGATCAGGGAACCATCTTTATAATGTTGAACATTATAGTTGGTGGTTGAAGCGCCGCCCATTCCTCCACCCCAGTAATAGGGCCTATACATTCCGCCATAACCATAATAATCTGTTGTCGAGCTAACAGCCACCCTGTTCTGCAGCACTGCTGTTATATTTACCATCACATCAGGATTAGTCGTATTTTCCTGGAATCCTTTCTTTACCATTTCATCCTTGACTGCATTGACGATTCGTTGTTGGTTCAGCGGGCTTATTGCATCATGAATGCTGTCGGATTTGTAGAGTGCAAACGTTTTGTACTGGTCAAAATTCACTGTTTTGTCATAGTCATGAGTTACTTTCAGCGAGGGACCGCAGGATACCAAATATCCCGCAATTACATGCAGCATGGAGATTTGCAGATACTTTTTCATACGTTTTTGGTTTGGTCTTTATTAAAAAAAATTATTTTATCCGAGAGACGACGGCCTGGACCGAATCAACCAAAAATTGAGATATCTCTATGAATATCTAACTCTGTAGAATTACGCCAAGGCCAGAACAATTTAATATCTACCTTCCATTAGTTTATACAATGCCAGGTAAACACCTATCCTATGTTTTTAAGGGACCAGATCGGTCGGCAGGCAGTTGAGGGTTGAGAAAGACTATCTCTAATTAGAGATATCTCAAGAAAGTTACCATTAATTTAGTGCCGCATTGCGGGGATTTGCGATGTTTGTTGCACAAAATTTTAAAAATTTGCACAGCCGTGCATTTCCGAGTGCTCTGTATAAGCAATTAGATAGTTTATTTGCCAAGGATTAGATATGCACCGAATCTGCCTCCTTTTGTTGCTTCTTATTGCTGGAAATTGGATAAACTCCGCTTTTGGGCAAACAAAAGACACGATAGTCTTCTACAATGGCCAGGTATTGATCGGAGATATACGGAACGGTCAATTTGGCGAAATAACCATCAATGACCGGGACCTCAAAATTTTGCAGGTAAAGCAATATAAAATAAAATGGCTAAACACTGATAACCGATTGAGGCTGCAAACAAATGATAAAATAGAATATACAGGCAGATTGGCTAAATCCCAAAAGGACGGTTGGGTAAATATTATCTTGGACGATGGAGATACCATTTTTACACAAATCACCAATATCGGCCTGATCATCGCGCTCGAAAAAAAATTTCTTGTTGGCCTGGATGGGAGCCTCACGGCTGGATTTAGCTATGCCAAGTCCAGTGACATTGGACAGACTAACTTAAGCTCAAACGTGCATTATGCGTCGAATAAATTTGATTACCTGGTGAGCGTATCACTCAATGGCTCGATAGATTCTTCCAAATATTCGCGGGACAGAGAAGATATGGGCGTGTTTGTAACGCACAGCGTGGGGCCATCTTGGTTTGTGGCTGTAAGCTTTAACTATCAGCGAAACCTCGAACTATCGATCGCGAGAAGGTACCAGGAGTTGGTGGGAGGAGGCAATAAACTCTTTGTCCACCAGAACTGGGTTTTATTGGCCACGAGTGGACTTGCCTTCAACCAGGAAAAGAGTACGGCAGGCATTACCAGCGGGTTGCTGCTTGAAATTCCCGTCGGCCTCAGATTTAATTTCTTTAAATATCGGCAGCCTAATATCCAGATAAGTTCCACCCAAACCGTGTTTTTTAGTTTATCGCAATCGGGCCGTGTTCGCTTCAACAGCAACACCACTTTTTCATGGGAGTTGGTTAAGAATTTCAGGTTAAATATCAACCCCTATTTGAATTACGATAACCAACCGCCTGAAGGGAATAGCAATGTTGACTACGGTACCTCAGTGGGCCTATCGTTTACATTCTAGAGTGTAAAATTTAAAAATATCTTTTTTGTTTTATCTTAATATTCTTTGCATCCAGGCCGTTATTTCCCAATTATTATAATCTTTAGCATTTATCACGTTTAAATAATTGCTTTTGGCTGGATACGCACATTAACTTTATGACACTCCCAATAACGTAGTCAAAATTCTAAATAAAAAGCAGGGTAGTTAGGGTAGTTCTCTCGTGTGGCTTGAAAAAAGAGGCCTAATAGTCAAAGGTGCAATCAAATATCAAGGGTTTGATTGCACCCCGGCCTCGCAAAAGTTTTTGAGAATTTGTCTGTGCTGATCAGTTTCTCAAAGTCTATTCATACCAGCTTTTCAGTCATACTGCAGATAATTAGGGGAAAAGATCCGTAACTACAAAAAGGCAGCAATAATGGTTACATAAGCAGAGTTGATCTTTCAACACGGAAGAAGTATTTCTATACTTCTTCCCTTTTCTCAAACAACTTATTCCAGGCTTCCTATCCGGTTCGTTTTACCGATTACACTCGCCCAAACTTATTTAATTGACATCTGAAAAATTAAGATCAGTGCGAAGGAGCTACTACGCCATCTATATGAAACGATCTCAACAGACTGGCTTGCCGGTTGGGGAGACAGGAAAGTTGGACGGTGACTTTATATCCGGCAAGCCTTTTTTACGAATCACATCTGCAGGCCTCAAGACTACTGGTGACACTTTACCGGTAAAATGATAACCCGGTAAAATGACAGCCGAATTTTTTCAATATCTCACCTTTTGCAAGTAATCGTTTGCCGTTGACGTCTGATTGACGTCCTCTTACAAAATCCAAATAAAAAGCCCGGCCGTGAATCAGCCGGGCGACCCAAAAATCAAGAAACCACCTCTATCCCCGAGAGCGGGTTTCTGATCCACTCACATTCTTTCCCAGAACCATTACTGGGTGTGTATTCATTTCAGACAGATTTAGTAGTTTGACGTGACCTTAATTTTTCTCGAGGCTTAATGCAGTCTTCGTAGGATCTCGTAGTTTTCGTCGGATCAATGATAAGATTAAATGCTAATTTTGGGAGGCGTTAAACGTTGCAAATAGTAATATTAAAACTGACTTTCATACCCAATGCAAGATTAGCTTTCAACGAAGAAAAACCCAAAAAAAAAAGCTCCTCAATCGGTAATAATTATAATTCCATACAAAATGCCCCTATAATTTCGATTTCGTTGCTTGATGCAAAATAAATTTCAATAGGAATTGAGGTTTTGTGGCAGGACGTTTGGGGAATTGCCCTGCGATATGTGAAGCGAATCAGTATTCAGAAAGTAAGGGTCGTAGATTTTAGTGCACCAACGTCAAAAGAAATAAAAGGTCAACGAGTAGCTTCGTTCGACAAAGTGGATCAATTCCTTTTTTTCGCTTTTTTCGCCTCAGAATTTCAGTAAAAAATATTCGCCAATTTTTATAATAAAGGGCAATTGTTGCCGCAGAATATTTGTATACCACTTGATCCCGGTTTTAAATTAGAGTCGTACTTATCACCATAAATTGATCTTTAGATTTTTGTTCAAACTAATTGGAACCCGCTTCAAACGGGGATAATGACTTTTTTTCATGAGTGTAGTTTAGGTACGGGAAGAGATATTTCTATATTTCTTCCCTTTTCATTTTAAAGCGTCTGTACAAAATCTTTCACTCCCTGGTGTTGTCAAAAAAATGGCGGATTAACCTCGAGGGATAGATAAAAAAATACCGGTGAATAAACATTCACCGGCAACTTTCCCCTCAACTCGCGATCGGAAATTATATCCAATCCCGTTTGTTTATCCGGGATTCTTTTTCGTTAACCCCAGATGAATCCTTTATTATAATCAATAAATACCCCTGGATGTTACAGTCCATAAGGAAAGACAACACCAATATTTATTGTTAGAAATGATTGGCCATCGAGATCGCTACTATTAAACGAAGAATAGTATTTAACTCCCAGCATCGCAGCAGGTCCGTTCCTGCTTTTAAATGTAATACCGATCTCTGGTCTTACACAAAACTGCCAGGCGTCTGTCGATATGCGATACAGTCCAAAGTCAGTGGATCTGTCTGAGTACATGGTACCCAAACCCAACCCTGCATAGGGCACCAGATTATTACTTGATTTCAGAACCCATTTTGCGCCGGCAATTATCGGTACTGAGTTAGTATAGCGAAACTGCTTACCAGAAAAAGAAGCTGTTCCCTCTGTATACACTTGGTCAGGTACTTCCTGGTAAAACACATTCCACCCCGTTTCAAGCGAGGCGATAAGGCTGGGCTTTATCTCTTTGCCCCATTCCAGGTTAATGCCGCGAAAACTTTGCTTGTCGATATAGTCACCAAGATCACCCATTGGAAAAGCTATCGGATAAGAAAGAATAAAAACGCTGTGATGCTGAGCAAAACTCTTTTGCATGCAAATAGCCGCGACCAGTAAGACAAATATCTTTTTCATTGATCTCATTTTAATGTTTTAGATAAGGGGACTGGGCAAATGCTTTGTCGATCATTCCTTGCACACGGGACGTTATGGACGAGGTACCACCTTCTGCCAGACCGTTAAGAATACAACTCCATACTACCGGTGCATTTTCAGCGCCTGCCGCCAGGGCTTTGGCATCCACCATTTGGATAAATACCGAGCCTGACTTATAACCGGTCACATACGGTGGATAATATCCTGGATAGTACCAACCCCATCCACCATACGGATACCACCAACCCCAATACCACCAGTCGTAATACCAGTAGATATTGGTCGTGGTTATGGTTGAAACCAGAACGATCACATCCGGATTGGCGAACTTATTTACCTCCTGCCAACCGTTAGCGACCATGTTCTCATTGATCTTATCAAGTATAGCGGCAGCCGATGCGGGTCCTAAAAATGATGGCTTATGATCACCATCCGGATCGCTAAAGATATCCCCGGTAATTTTTATTACACTATCAGGGATAGCATAGGTCACTTTGCTACTGAAATCAAAACTGCTGCTGTAGTTTGTGTAGACCAGGTCGAGATCATCAATAAATTCTGCTCCTTTAGGGTAGCATCCGCTTATTAGGATCAAGGATAAGATCCCTAATAACCGGGTTAATTTGATTGCCATAGTGATTATGTTTTTTGGTAATTGTCTTTGCTTCCTTTTATTTATTGGATCCGAAATTTTACTGTTGGTGGTTGAAAAGGGCTGCGCAAAAGCGCTCTCTTCCTAATGCAACTTAAAATTACTGTGCGGGCAACCCGATGCCATGAATTCAAGCTCGTTTTCAGCACACATTTATAAAACTTGGCATTTATTTATATTTTATTGCTTCCAAAAAACATCTCTAGTGCCTTGTTTGCCTTTTAGCTAAGCCCAGCCGAAATAATTTCTGACGGTTGAAAAGGTCAGGCTGTGTAGTGGTGCCTTGTATACTCTGAAGGTGTCTGTCCGGTAAACTTTTTAAATGCGGTAGTAAAAGAGTTTCGGTTATTAAAGCCACATTTGAAAGCAAGTTCTTTCAGGTTGGTTTTTAAAGCGAGATTATTTTTTATCAGGTTCTCACAGTATTTGATCCTTGATTTGTTCAGGAAATCATTGAAATGCATGCCGATGGTGCGGTTGATAAACCCGGAAAGCTGGTAGGCCGGTATGTCCAGGTCGTTTGACATGTCCTTAATGCTATAGCCTTGCGTGAGGAAAGGTTGCTTCTGTTCCATAAACTCTTCTAGTCTCGCCCTGAGCAGTTCAATCTGCTGAGTGCTCATATATTCTCTATTGCCACCTTTCTTCTTCTTATCGTGCCAAAAAAACTGTAAAAAGCTGAAAAATTTTTTTTTCTTCATGTTTACTGCGTCAGTTTTTTTGTTTTGCCCTTTGATTGCAGGAAGCATTAAATGCCTTCGCGGCGTCATCA
>DASYSW010000298.1:0-3196 GCA_036002905.1 Chitinophagaceae bacterium | reverse complement strand
GCTACAGGTGATATCAACAATGACGGATTGCCCGATATTTATTTTACTGCAAACACCAAGGGGCATAATAAACTATACCTGAATAAGGGCAACTTTACCTTTGAGGACATCACTGAAAAAGCAGGTGTAGCAGGAACTCCTGATTGGTGCAGCGGGGTGACAATGGCCGATGTAAATGGCGATGGTTATTTGGACATTTATGTGTGTGCCGTAAATATCGAAGGAAAATTGAAAAGCAGGAATGAATTGTTTATTAATAATGGAAACGGCACATTTACTGAAAAGGCAAAGGAATATGGATTAGATTTTTCCGGCTTCTCATCGCAGGCTGCTTTTTTTGATTACGATCACGATGGCGATCTTGACTGCTACGTCCTGAATCAATCACACAGACCAAATGACAACATCGTAGACACTTCGAACCGCAGAAAATTTGATCCAAGGGCAGGCGACAGATTGTATCGAAATAATCTGATCTCTCCCGGGGCTAATGGGGAAACTACCTTTACTGATGTCTCTGCTCAAGCGGGTATTTATCAAAGCAGTCTTGGATATGGACTTGGAATTGCCGTGGCCGACCTCAACAATGATGGATGGGATGATATATACATAGGTAACGATTTTCATGAAAATGATTACTACTATATCAATAATGGCAACGGAACTTTTACTGAAAGTGGTGCGAAGCATTTTGGGCATTATTCACGCTTCAGTATGGGAAATGACGTTGCAGATTATGACAATGACGGACAGCCGGATGTAGTGACAGTAGACATGCTGCCACCTGAAGAAAAAACGTTGAAGACGTATGGAAGTGAAGAAAACTATGACATTTATAATTTCAAGGTTTTGCGAAACGGGTTCCAACCGCAGGTCTCAAGAAACTGTTTACAACATAATAATGGAAGTGGTGTAAGCTTTAGCGACGTTGGATTGGTTGCGGGCGTTTCTGCTACGGATTGGAGCTGGACCCCTTTGCTTGCTGATTTTGACAATGATGGTAATAAAGATCTGTTCATATCAAGCGGCATTGTAAAAAGACCGGTTGATATGGATTATGTTCGGTTTGTATCGGCTCTTGTCAGAAAAATAAACAGGGATACTTCTGACGAGTTTGACCAGGTCACTGTCGATAAAATGCCTGATGGCTCTTCTCATCCCTTCCTTTTTCAGAATACTGGTGATAGTTCATTTAAAGATGTGAGCAGTTTGTGGGGAACAGGCGATATGAAAGGATATTACAACGGAGCCTCTTATGCCGATCTCGATAACGATGGCAATTTAGATCTTGTAGTAAACTGTCTTGAGGCCCCGGCCTTGATCCTAAAAAATAATGCTCCGAAGAAAAATTATATTTCAATTTCGTTAAAAGGAAATGATTCGAATACGTTCGGTGTCGGAGCAAAAGCCTACTTATTCACAGGTAAAAATGGACCAGGTAATAATCGAATCCAATATCAGCAATTAATGTTGACAAGAGGATTTCAATCTTCGTCGGACACAAGATTGCATTTTGGATTGGATAGCGTGACAACAATTGACAGTTTGCTAATCATATGGCCGAATCAGAAATATCAACTTTTAAAAAACGTATCGGCTAACGAGCACATAGTAGTTGACCAGAAAAATGCTTTGGACAGTTTTATCTACGACCGATTCTTTCCGGCCGGCAAGACTCTTTTTGAAAATGTAACCAGCTCGATAAGCTGCAAATGGAAACATGCCGAAGATGGTTTTAATGATTTTAATGTTGAATATCTTATTCCGCATAAAGAAAGTACAAGAGGTCCTAAAATAGCTGTGGGTGATATTAATAAAGATGGTCTCGATGATTTCTATGCCTGTGGTGCCCGCGGACAGGCTGGTGCGTTAATGATGCAGCAGCTAAATGGGTCCTTTGTTTCAGTAGATACAACTTTATTTAACAAAGATGCCATGTATGAAGATGTTGATGCTGCTTTTTTTGACGCAAATGGTGATGGCTGGCAGGACCTCATTGTGATCAGTGGTGGCAATGAACCTCAAGGTAACTCGCCGGTTCTTTTGGAAGACAGGCTATACATAAATGACGGCAGAGGACATTTTTCAAAAAACACCGATTTCCTGACACAGCAACTATATAATAAATCCTGTGTCGCCGTCGCCGATGTAGATCACGACGGAGATATGGATATATTTATCGGGACCCTTGCGAGTACATTGGCAAACAACTTTGGAGTTGCCATGAGCTCTTATTTATTTTTAAATGATGGCAAAGGGAAATTTAAAGCCGCTCCTTATGAAACCATTCAGCTTACCAATATCGGCATAGTTACTTCGGCAAACTTCGCAGATCTTAATCATGATGGATGGCCCGACCTGGTAGTAACAGGTGAATGGATGCCTGTAAAAGTTTTCATGAACAACAAAGGAAAATTTACCGAAGCAGATATTCCGCAGTCGACAGGGCTTTGGCAGACTGTGTATGCAACCGATATAAATGGAGACGGTTACCCTGATATACTTGCGGGCAATTGGGGACACAATACAAAACTATGGGCTGGTAAGGATGGCCCCTGCAAGTTATATGTCAAAGATTTTGACAATAATGGCTCGATTGAACAGATCCTTTGTTATACGGTCAAGGGAAAAGAATACACATTTTTAGCAAAAGACGAATTGGAACGTTCGTTGCCCGTCCTTAAAAAGGCTTACCTGACTTACTCAGAAGTGGCGGGTAAAACAGTTCAATATGTGTTCTACGACCTGTTTAAGGATTATGTTGAATTAAAAGCTGAAACTCTCAGCTCTTCCTGTTTTATAAACGATGGAAAAGGCAACTTTGTGAGAAGAGATCTACCACAGGAATTGCAATTGGCTCCCATAATGAGTTTCACCAGCGAGCCAGATGGAGATCTTTTGGCTGTCGGAAATTTTTACGGTGTCATTCCCTATGAAGGTCGCTACGATGCCTTATTCCCAACAGTGTTTTCATTTAACAAAGTGGAAAATAGATTTAAGGTGTCTTCTGTTCTTCCTGGTATAAATGGCGAGATGAGAGATGCAAAATGGTTAAATGATAAGCAGGGGAACAAGATACTGGCCTTAGCCAGGAACAATGATTCTTTGATTTTTTTAAAACCAAATAATAAATAAAACTTTATGCGGTTAAACTTTTTAATATGGATATTTTCGTTGCTGGGCCTGTTATCAGTGC
>DASYSW010000297.1:0-12518 GCA_036002905.1 Chitinophagaceae bacterium | reverse complement strand
TTGTCGAGATATTTGAAATTACTGCTGTGATGAACCCGATGATGCGATGGAGTATTAAAAATTGATTCAATCAAAGGATGTAGTTTTCGTATTATCTCTGTATGCAAAAGAGCCTGGTATAAATGACAAAGCTGGAAACATACAAAAGTCATTGCGGGGTTAAACCCTGCTAACGGCATCCATATCCAAAAAAGAAAACCACCGGTAAAATTTTTAAACAATGGCAACCTGAACGCAGTTGAAAGATTGTATTCTTCGGAGGAATGGTGCACCACATGAACCGCCCACATCCAACCAACCTCATGACTGGCGCGGTGGTTCCAATAGTAAGAAAAATCAGCAGCGAGAATGGCTACGATCCACACATACCATCTTTCAGAAAAATGCATCAAGCTAAACTTCGAGGCCCATTGAAAAATAAAAAATTGAAGGCCTTTGGAGGGTATGTTACAAACAAAATATCCTATGCCTACAGCAAGGTTGCTAAGGGTGTCTTTCCTGCGATAGAGATGCCTGTTTTCCCTATAGGAGTGAATGGCTTCAACGATGAGCAGAATAACTAAAAAAAATATTGCGACTTCGGCAAAAGTAATGTTCATAAAATGATAGTTTGATCGTTCAGATCAAAACTATCATCGGCACGACCCCAAAAAAAACGGTATAATGCGGCGTGTCGCTTGTCAATTGCAGAAATAGCCAAATGAAAGGACGCTTTCCGAAAATGTCCGCATCTTTTGCGAAAATTCAGGATGCGAAAGGAAGAGTTACGGAATTTGCTAAAAATTGTTCCGGCCATTCTCAAAACTCCATAACGGCGTGCCAGGATGGACAGGCACCCCATTGTCTACCCGGGTCTTTTGCCTTTTGATTTTACAAGCCATATTTAACACGGGCAAAACACCCCGCGTAAACAGGATACAAATCGACCGATAAAAAATCGTTAAGAATTCTTAGCCACCGCACAAAGGACCGCGCATGGGTTGCCTTTGCAATTACATTGTTTTGTCATAATATAATTTGGCAGGCAAAAAACCACGTTTGGCTTTTTTGTTGTTCCTCGTTAGTGAATCCTATTAGTAAACTTAAAATTTTGACTATGAAAGCAAGATCTTTTTTGTTTATCAGTGCCCTGGTTATCATGGCGGTTTTGATCGCGTCATGTTACAAGCATAAGAGTGATTACAACAGTACGGCAGGTACTTCAAAGATTTCGATAACGAGTTCGGCTTACTCCCCGGCATCGTTAACCGTTGTTAGCGGTTCAACAGTAATGTGGACAAATAATGATAATCTCCCTCATACGGTTACTACAGAGGACGGAAATATCAATAGCGGCGATATCGCGCCGGGATCTTCTTTTTCTAAAACATTTATGACCACTGGTACATACAATTACCACGATACGCATAATACGGCGATGACAGGCGTGGTAGTTGTATCAGCTCCATCAGGAGGCGGTTATTGATATGCTGTGTCGTTATCGAAGGGGATCTTTTAGGAGATCCCTTTTTTAACGTCCACCCGGAGCCGTTTTGCAGTTTTACAGGCCGTCTAAACGCCGCAACAGACCCCGGTTGACACACTGTTGTTGTTGGTCGCCTGATTAGCGACTGTTTTATTAAAAACTGTTGACAGCGCGACCAACAGCATCAGGAGATTTCTTTTTTAATGTGGACCTGATTCAAAAGCCTTTCTTATTTTCCTTCTGCCATTCCAAATATTTTGCAACTAAAAAACTTTCACCTGCTTTTCTGTATTCAGGAGTCCATACTGTAAAATGGTCGCCGGGATAGTATTCAAAAACAAAACCGGTGTTTATTTTTTTCATTTCGGTATCCAAAAGATGAACTGCACTGTTCAAATAGAAATTATCCTGTTCACCGGCTGATATCCTGATTTTGCCATAAAGATCTTTTTGAAGTTTGTCCCAGTTTGTTCGCAGGTAAAGTGAAATGTCATAGTTTTTCCAGTGTTCAAAAACTTTTTTATTTACTTCGCCGGTCCGGGGATCGCAAATAGTTTCAGGATTTCCATCAGCTCCTTTGCCACTAAAGACAGCATCAAAAGAATGCATTTGTTCGCCCCTGGAGACAACGTATTCCATTTGACAGTCCTGCTTCATTGATACCCATGGGAACCTTCCTGCAATAGTCGCTACGGAACGCAATGAACTGTCTTTACCATAATACATGTTCTCACCGTCGTAAAGGTTTATCTTTTGAAAATCCCTGAAATCGACAGGATCAGGAGAACTTGACCAGCAGGCGGTAAATGTGTTTGGATAATGCGTTTGCAACCATAATACAGTCCAGCCGCCGCTGCTATGTCCCCTTAAAAACCTTGCGCCGTCACTGCGATACTGCTTTTCCAGTTGTGGGATAAATTCTTTCACCAGTGCATCTCCCCAGGGGCCGTTATTGTCGCTGTTTGCATACACTGAATGCCCGAGCGGACAGTTACCATCTAAATAAACGATGATCGCGTCAATAGAATCCAGCATCCCACGTGTCGTTGTATCGCCGGAACGAAAATGATAATCTCCTCCATATCCAAAAACATTGAAGACGACAGGGTATCTCTTCTGTGGCTGGTCATAATAGCTTTTTGGCAGCGTTACAGCAGTAGCCAGGGAGTATGGCTTATGATGAAATGCCGACAAAAGTGTTGACTGAACTTTTAATTCCTTCGTAAACTTTGTATCCACAAAACTTTTTTCGGGTATGACCTCAGTGCATTGCACTGTGAAGACTTCCTTGAGATTCTTTGTGAATTTCATTTTCGTGGGTTTCGAATAAATATTCCCGGGGGTTTCAGCCACGGCTCGTCCACCAAGATTTCGGTCCCAAACCGCCTGCACATAATATTCGTTTCGTTCAAGATCGGAAAGGGCGGTGGGGTAGGAGACTGCTTTGTCATCAAAAATAACTTCCTGCCCCGGTTGCACATTTTTTACTTCAATCGCAAAGCAAGGGAAGAATTCGATGCCCACGTAGCCGCTTTTGGGCTCATGATTGTCTTTGTTGAGGTATAAGAAAACTTTGCCCGAGAAAGGTTGATCGCACGCAGTTTTGGAATAGCTCACGGAGATTTGCTGGCAAAAAGAAAAAAAGAAAACAAAGAGGAGAGGCAGAAGCAAGATGAACTTTTTCATATTTTCTAAAATATATTCGGTAAAAATATGGATTAATGCGCAGGGTCTGTACTAAATAGACGGACTGCCGATGTGAGTGAAGACCACCTGGTACATTATTTCCAGCAAATCGTATATTCAATCCTTGCAACAAAAACATTATGCTAAAGACATTTTTATCGTTGATCATAGTGCTGCTTGTCTTTTGTGCGGGCGCACAAGACAATCATTCATTCCGGGAAATTATCTATGGAAGAAAAGACGGAACCGCATTGACCATGCTGGAATTAAAACCGGATAGAAAATCAAATGGAAAGGCCATTATCAGGGTAATCGCCGGCAATTGGCTTTCTTCCTATGAGTGGGCGTCATCAGCCGATGTGCTGGAAGTTTCAAAAACCCTTTATACTGACAGAGGATATACTGTCTTTGAAGTCGTGGTCGGCTCCCAGCCAAGATATGCAATACCGGATGAGATCAACGATGTGAAGAGAGCTGTAAGATATATTCGCTATAATGCAAAGCAACTTGGAATTGATCCCAACCACATTGGTATTGAAGGATCATCAGCAGGCGGTAACCTTTCACTGGCTGTGGCAACCGCTGACGACAAAATAGATACTGCTTCAAAAGATCCTGTTGATCATGTTTCGTCAAGGGTCCAGGCTGTAGCCGTGCTGTATCCCCCGACAGATTTCCTGAACTGGGGTGGTGCTGGTAACAACGTTATTGGTGCAAAAAGTTTACAGCTGCAGTTTCACGTTTATGGGGCGTTTGACTTCAGGAAATTTACCGATTCAACTACAACGTATGATTTTGTATCTGACAATGCAGCGAGGGACAAGATCGGCAAAGAAATTTCTCCCATCTATTTTGTGTCTTCCGACGATCCGCCTGTTTTTATCATTCATGGAGACGCCGATCCCACGGTGCCTCTCCAGCAATCAGAATCCATAATTGCTAAATTCAAAGAAGCAGGCGTTCCTAACAATTTTATTATAAAGAAAGGAGGGAAGCACAAGTTTGATGACATGATGCCGGAAGTAAAGCAATTTGCAGATTGGTTTGATAAATATTTAAAATAACGGAGTTCACGAATATGAATCATTTTCTTGCCCTTTGCCTAAGCTGCGTTTTTATTTGTTCGGGTTGCGTTTCGACTTATTTTAAAACTCCCAATGATTTGTACAGGGAGACTGCTACAGTATATCTTAATGACGGGACAGAAAAAGATGGGCAATTGACAGTCCAGCTCGAAACTGCAAGTTCTGTAACTCTCTTTAATAAAGAAAAAAAGCAAACCGAGAACATACCGATAAAGACTATCAATTATTACAAGATCAAGGATAATTACTATTTCCTTAAGGAACTGGACGTGGAACTCAATGGAGTGTATCACTTCTTATTTGTAAAAAGGCTTACAGATGAAAACTCCAAAATGCAGTTATATGAATTACACCAACGTTATAAAACCACCGAAACCGGCGAAGACAGAAAATTATATTTTCTTTCTTTACCGACTTCGGGTAAATACGAAGCAATAAGCATTTACAGCAAACAGCTCACGCACCAATTTGAATACAATATGAGTGCAATAGTAAAAGATTGTGCTTCCCTCGCAGAGAAAATAAAAGCAAAAACCAAAGGTTACTATATCCCCAGCGCTCCAAGTATGGTATTCCCGGAATCTAAAAGGATCGAAGTCTATAAAAGAATTATAGAAGAGTACAACAATTGCAAGTAAATTTGTGTGCTGATTTAGCGAATCTGTAATTTCAACTGACTCCGTTTTTGAGTCCGCTACTGTGCAAACTTCGATTCCACCTTACGCAGGCACCATATCAAATTTGTTGTTAAACTAAATTACCAACTATGATTGAAATTTTGATCTTAAATCTCAGGCCGGGGACAAGAGAGGAGTTTCATCAATTGTATGTAAAGGAATCCCTCCCTCTGCAAAAAAAATGGGACATCGAAGTGGTGGCACATGGACCATCACTGCACGACGACAACAGTTACTATGTCATCCGCTCTTTCAAAAACCTGGATGAGAGGTCGAGGCTGCAAAATGCTTTTTACAATAGTGATGACTGGCAGAAAGGACCAAGAACGGCCATACTTTCAAAAGCCGAACACATGGCAACCGTTGTCGTTTCCGATGAAACATTGCAGCAATGGGTTAATAGTGCCAGCGCCGAGATGGATCGGTAGGAGGAAGCTATTTTTGCGGAAAATATTACATGTATCCCGGAGCAAATCAATTTTATGACGAGGCAACTATGCTTTTCGAACGCTTAGTTACCATTTACAATTACAAACTAATTGACTGGACTAAGGGTGGGGGAAATATTACCATCACTTATCAAAACAGGCATATCGAAAGGGAGATAAAAATAGAAAACAATGTAGGATATACAAATTACGGGTTTGGTGTTTTTATAACGGACCTGAAGACCCGGGAATATAATTTGTTGTATCATGTCCCCTGGGAAAAGGAGGATTTGAAATGCGATTTTTTAAAGAGAGCATGTGAGAAAATTTTCAATAAAAAAGAGATTTTGCATTTGATAGAAGGCAAGCCATGGACCCGTTTAAAGGAATATTTTCACGAGTAGCCATTCGTAAGAAAATTCTATTCCCTCGCATACACCTGCTTTCCATTTACAATTGTTCTCAGCACTTTTACATTCCAGATATTTTCAGGCGCGATATCAAAAATATTCTGATCAAGCACGATGAAGTCGGCAAGCATTCCTTTCTTTAACATGCCTAGTTTATTCTCCTGGAAACCGGCATACGCATTATTGATAGTATAACATTTTACGGCTTGCTCAACAGAAATTTTTTGCTCAGGATACCAGCCGTTTGGATTTTTATCGTCAAGTGTTCTCCGCGTTACTGCCGCGTAAATTCCTTGTAAGGGTTTTAAGGGTGCCACTGTCCAATCCGAACCAAATGTCAACTTTGCCCTTGTATCGAGTAAGCTTTTAAAAGCGTATGTTCTTTTTAGTCTTGCTTCATCAAGCCTTTTATAGGCCCATCGTCCGTCATCAATGGCGTGATAAGGCTGCATGGAGGGGATCACATTCAACTGCGCAAAGCGTGGGATCGCCTGCGATGATAAATGTTGCGCATGTTCCACGCGGAAACGATGATCACCCGGCTTTTTCTTTTCTGCTTCTTCATAAACGTCGAGGATGAAATCATTGGCGCGATCACCGATCGCATGAACAGCAATATGTAGACCGGCAGAATCTGCAGCCGATACCCAACGGCGAATGTCATTGGTGTCGGTAACATTTAAACCAGTGGTCGGTGCATCGAGAAAGGGTTGATAGAACCAGGCTGTAGTTGACCCCAATGATCCATCCATAAAGCCTTTTAATGCGCCCCAGCGTAACATATCATCCCCCTTGCCTTCCTTCTTGCAGAATGAATCCAGCTTTGCCCATGCGCTTAGTGGAACAAACGAATAAATGCGCAGATCCAATTTTTTTGCTGCATAGTTTCTTCGATAGGTGGCGAGGTCGAGCCAACCGCCATAACTACTCACATCATGTACCTGGGTCACTCCATTCTCGAATGCGTGTTTCATTGCAGCCTGCAGGTATTCATCCAACTCTTTTTCTGAAGGATCTGGAATGATTTTAAAAACCAGGTCCATTGCTCCGTCCTTCAGCACACCCGTGTATTCACCCGCCGCATCTTTTTTCATTTCACCTCCTGACGGAACCTTGGTGTCTCTATTTACACGTGCAAGTTCCAGGGCTTTAGAATTGGCAAGGGCCATGTGTCCATCATAGCGGCTCACAAAAACAGGATGATTGCCGGTCACCGAATCGATCCAGCTTCTCGAGGGAAGTTCACCGCCCCATGCTTCATGATCCCAATCGCCACCCAGGACCCAGCGATCATCATTGCGCTGTTGACAAAATTCTTTTAGAATGGAAATGAATTCCTCTTTGGTTCTTGCTTTTCGAAGATCGACGGAGGAGAGATTATAGCCACCACTTAAAAAGTGCGTATGATTGTCGATAAAGCCGGGCAACATCAGTTTGCCACCCAGGTCGATCATTTCAGTATTGCTTCCTTTGAACGACTCATAGTCCTTCCCGACGTAAAGGATCTCATTTCCCTTTATCGCCATCGCATCGGCCCAGCTATTAGAAGAATCACCGGTCCAGATCCGGGCATTGAAATAGATTTTATCGGCGTGGTCACTATGCGTATTATGACAGGAAAATAAAAGGTAAATGGCCGAAGCAATAACAAAAGCTTTTCTCATATGCAATATTGATAGTTGTGATGGCATTGGCAACATATGCCTGGATCACGAGGGTTAAAAATACAGCGAATGTCCTTAATCGGCACCCGAATTATTACTATCAGATCATGGCTACGCTTTCTTTTTGAGTAACGACTTGCATATTCTAATTAGTTTGTTTACAATTGTAACTTGGATTTGCGTCCAGCCACTTAAGCCACCTGAATGCGAAGACTTATCCTTTTTTTTTCGGTGATTCTCTTTTCGATCAACAATTTTGCGCAGCCGGTTATTACTTCGTTTACGCCTTCTTCGGGTAATGTTGGAACTTCAGTAGTTATAAAGGGAAGTGGATTCAGCACATCACCATCCAATAACATAGTCTATTTCGGAGCGGTAAAAGCCACTACGTCCGATGCTGCCGATACGACGATCACTGTTGCCGTTCCAATCGGAGCCACCTACGGTCCAATCACCGTTACGACGAATAACCTTACTGCCTATTCTTCCAACGCATTCATCACAACATTTGCAACGGGTGGCGGAGCATTTACTCCAACGTCTTTTCTTCCGAAGATCGATTCTGCAGCGGGGATATACCCGCATAGCATATCTGTGGCAGATTTCGACGGCGATGGCAAAAGCGATCTTTTAGTTTCAAGAGGAAGTTCGAATACGGTCTCGATATTTAAAAATACCAGCAATGGCTCTATATCATTTGCGCCCACTTTGAATATCGCCGCAAACGGCAACAATCATGAAGGATGTGCCGTGGGTGATTTGGATGGAGATGGTAAGTTGGATTTTGTTATAACCAACAGCATTGGTCTTCATTCAGTGTCGATCTACAGGAACACCTCTTCACCCGGAAATATTTCTTTTGCCTCAAAAATTGATTCTGCAGCGGACAACAGTCCTTATTCGGTTGCCATTGGAGATCTAAATGGCGATGGTAAGCCTGATCTTGCTATTGCAAATAATGGTTCAAATAACCTGACCTTTTATATCAATTCAAGTTCACCGGGAAACATTTCATTTCAACCTAAGATAAATACAAGCGTTGGCACCAATCCTTATGGAGTTGCCATTGGTGACCTGGATAATGATGGAAAAGCGGAAGTAGCTTTTACGACGCAGGGATCTTCATCCGCATTGGCAGCAATGAAAAATACCAGCTCTGGTGGAGTGCTTTCATTTGATCCACCTGTAGAATACACATCGTTGCCTGGACCTTTCACGGTTTCGATCGGAGATTTGAATGGCGATGATTTTCCGGAATTGGTTGCCGCGAGCAGTGGCGCAGGCGTTTTAGTCATTCAGAATGTAAGCACCCAGGGAAATCTTTCCTTTGGTTCATTATGGTATCTGCCCGCTGGAAACTACCCGGTTTGCGTTTCGATTAGTGATGTCAATGGAGATGGCAATCCTGACCTGGTAGCCAGCAATCGTTTTTCAAATAACGTTTCAGTCATAAGAAATACAAGTACTCTAAATAATTTTTCATTTGACTCTCACGTAGATTATGCGGTCAATGATGCGCCAATTTTTGTTGCTGTTGGTGACCTCGATGGTGATCAAAGGCCTGATATCATTGCAGGCAATTCTTCTGCGAATAACGTTTCAATTTTGGGAAACATAATCGGAGCTAATGTAGCTCCGGTTATTGATTCCTTTACTCCCACGTCGGGAATCAGCGGAACATTGGTGAAGATCAAAGGGTCAAATTTCACAGGCGCCACGGCAGTGAATTTTGGGGGAACACCAGCATCATCCTTTATTGTTGATTCAGCTACCGGCATTACTGCTATTGTTGGGATTGGATCTACGGGAGACGTTAGCGTTACGACGAGTTACGGCACTGCAACACTTGCAGGATTTACTTTCAGCGGTCCCACGATCACATCTTTTTCTCCAACCATTGGAATAACAGGTACGGTTGTCACCATTATCGGAACAAATTTCACAGGAGCTACAAGTGTTCAATTCGGTGGAGTGGCCGCTGTATCATTCACGGTAAATTCGTCAACCACAATCACAGCCACGGTAGGGAACGGGTCCAGCGGAAGCATCACTGTTACTACATCAAACGGAACGGCTGCGCTGGCAGGGTTTAGCTACGGTGCACCGACTATAACTTCTTTTACTCCGGCCTCAGGTCCCGTCGGCACACTTGTAACGATCACAGGAACAAATTTTAGTTCCACTGCTGAAGAAAATACAGTTTTTTTCGGAGCTGTGAAGGCGACGGTGTCTTTTGCCACAAGCAATCAATTGAATGTTATTGTACCGGCAGGATGTACCTATCAACCCATCACAATAACATCCGGCAATCTGACGGCGTATTCGTCTAATCCATTTATCGTTACTTTTCCCAATGACAGTTTAAAGATTACTGATTCTTCCTTTTCGGTTGTTGCTAACTATGGTTCCGGAACTTACCCTGCTGACATAACAGTAAAAGATCTCAATGATGATGGCAAACCTGATCTCATAACGGCAAACGCGGTTAGCAATAATATCTCCATATTGAAAAACAGCAGCACTGCCGGTTCTATTTCGTTCACCACAAAATTTGATATTGGTACGGGTGGTGCCCCAAGAAGAGTAACTTCAGGCGATCTTGATGGCGATGGGAAACCTGACCTTGTTGTTGCCAACGGCAATTCAGGAAATGCCAGCACGATATCGGTGCTTAGAAATAGCAGTTCCGGTGGAACAATTTCCTTTGCACCAAAAGTTGATTACTCTTCAGGTAACGGAACATATGGTTTATCGGTAGCGGATATGAATGGGGACGGCAAACCAGACATCATGACTTCAAGTGGCAACTCGGGAATATTTTCTTATTTCCAAAATACTACTGTATCCGTCGGGACAATTTCTTTTGCAACGCGGCAGGATTTTACGTTATTAACGCATGCTGATTACCTGGCGATCGCAGACCTTGACCAGGATGGCAGGCCTGATCTTATTACTTCTAATTTCAGTAATTCCAGTATTTCTGTTTTTAGAAACACAAGCGCGACGGGAATTTTCTCTCTTGATCCGAGAATTGATTATGCGGTGGGTACTAATCCCTCTTATCTAAGCAGCGGCGACATGGATGGTGATGGCAAACTCGACCTGGTGGTCTTAAATTATTCATCGGGCAATGTTAGCTTCTTTAAAAACAATAGCATTCCGGGCATCATCTCCTTAGGTAAACAGGATTATAATCTTAACCCCACCAACGTTGCCTTTGGTGATTTGAACGGAGATGGCAAACTCGATCTCTGTACGGGGAATGCGCTAAATGGTGTTATTTATGTCCTGGAAAATACATACCCCGGGACGGGTAGTTTTTCTTTTGGCAGCAACATACAGTTTACAACAGGTGCGTACGATACGTTTGTCGCAACGGGCGATTTGGACGGTGACGGTAAACCCGAATTAGCGGTGGCGAACACAATTCCAAACACCGTTACCATATTAAGAAATAAGATGAATGATCCTGTTATTACAGGCTTGTCCGCTTCTTCAGCTGTAATTGCAGAGAATATAACCATTACCGGCAGCCGTCTTGCAGATGCAACTTCTGTCGAGTTCGGAGGAACGCCAGCAGATTCATTTAGCATTGTGTCTGCTTCAAGAATTGACGCAGTCGTCGGAGGTGGCGCGTCAGGCAACATCACTGTGAAAACGCCGCATGGAACTGCTGCGTATTCCGGATTTAAATTTATCCCAGAGATCAGCGCCGGAGGTCCGACAACATTCTGTGGAGATGGATTCGTACTATTGACATCTACAGCCACCGCGAATAATCAATGGTATAAAGATGGAACTATCATTAACGGCGCTACCAATAACTCGTTACAAGCAATCGCAAGCGGACTATATTCGGCAAAAACAACAAGCAATGGAATCACAACCTCATCAACCGGAATAACAGTAACGGCCATCAGCACAGCTGCTCCCGTTATCTCAGTAAACGCTGCTGCACTTGTTTCGAGTGCTGCTACAGGAAATCAGTGGTATTTGAATGGAAACTTAATTGTCGGGGCAACCGGGCAAACTTATCAGCCAACGGAATCTGGTAACTATTCTGTGGTAAGCACTGTGAACGGTTGTGTGAGTGATGCTTCATCACCTTATAATTTTATATTGAGCGGGATTGTTAATCTCGGAAATGATCAATATCTCAATTTCTACCCTAACCCGGTAAAGGATAAATTGTATGTGGATTGGAACATAAACAATACTTCCTCGCTTAATTTCGAAGTAGTGAGCCTGCAAGGGAAACAGGTGCTCATAAATAAGAATGTGGGTAATGGCAGTAAAATAAATTTGTCAAAACTCCCGCAAGGCATGTATCTCATAAAGATCTACAATAGCACACTAACAATCAATAAAACGGTAAAGGTGATCAAGGCGAACTAGTTGAAGATTTTTTGGTAATACCTTTACAAAAACATTGAAATGAAATTTCTCTCATTGCAACCATTTATCCCATCCGGCAGCAATTTTGAAGCGTCAAAGCAATTGTTCCAGGAACTTGGATTTGACATCCGCTGGGATGCTGGAGATTATGTTGGGTTCGAAAACAATGGCTGTCGATTCATTTTACAAAAATTCGACAACCGGCCGTTTGCAGAAAACTTTATGCTGACTGTGGGTATCAGCAATGCCGATGAATTCAGGAAGGAAGTGATCGAAAAAAAGTTGCCAGAGAAATTTGGTATTCGTATCGGCAACGTTTCTGTCATGCCTTATGGAAGAGAAGTCAACATCATTGACATAGCAGGAGTGTGCTGGCATTTTGTGGAACAATGATAAATGAATCGAATAGGGGTTGCGCCAGGAAACATTCTGGCATCATTTTTTAAATACAAGAAGAGCAAGATTTATAAGGGTTCAAACAAACAGGATTATGAAATATCTCTTTACTCTCATCGTATTAATTGCCGGCGTGAGCTGCACTCATAAACTTTCTCCTGACGCAAACTGGAGCGGCCGGCGCTGGGTATTGACTGAAATGAAGGGTGTGCCTGTACAGCTCAGTGGCGGACGCCGGGACGCTTACATCAACTTTGATCCTGGTGCAAAGACGTTTACAGGTAATGGAGGTTGCAACCAGATAAGTGGTGG
>DASYSW010000296.1:0-7038 GCA_036002905.1 Chitinophagaceae bacterium | reverse complement strand
AGAGAACCAAAATTTTAAGGATTAGAGCAGATTAAAAGGAATAATTTGTTGTGCCGGTATCTACTGCTTTTAAAAACCTCCTTGTTCACTCTGTAAAAAGCAATTTTTCTAAGGTCAAGTTTTCATTCCCCGGTTATTTTCGCTGATAAAAGATATCTATGAGACATCTATTGTTATTGATTTTGATCCCGGGAATTGCTATTGCAAGTTTTGCGCAGTCATCAAACGATGAAGCCACGCTGATCTCGATAAACCGCCAGTTTATCAGGAACTTTCTTAACAATGACACGGTTGAGCACAGTAAGATCATCCATGCATCGAATTTCCTCTTCATCGGCACAAATGGTAAGCTTCTCGACAGAAATGAATACATGCAGGGGTGGGCGCATGGCTACGATAAAACAGTTATGCCGGAATTTGACCTCGAGGAAGTCCAGGTCAGGCTATTTGATAACATGGCCTTGATCGTTGCGAAAACGAGGGTTAAGAAAGTGAAGGACGGAACAATTTTCACCGGTGAAACAAGGTATACTGACACGTATGTAAAAGAAAAGGGAGAATGGAAATGCGTCCAGGTGCAACTTACGAGGATCGCAAATTAGATCAGCATATGACAATGAAAGAATACCTAATTGAAACATTTCTTTTCAATGATGGCATGAACAAAAACATGCTGAAAAAAATAGCCGGATTGACAGACAAAGACGGCTGTGTTAACTATTTCAGTCACCTTATCAATTCACAAAACAAATGGATGGCGCGAATAGTGCGTGATGAAATTGCCCGGGGGATGAGTTGGTGGGATCCCGTTTTTCCTTTTGATAAATTGGAAGAGAAATGGAATGAAAGTCTGCAAACATGGACAGACTATTTGCAAGACAAAACGGAAGAGGAAATATTTGCCGAAGTTGAATTCACAGGTTACGACGGTGGGAGATGGAAGGCGCGATTGATCGATATCGCATTGCAACTGAATTATCATTCCATTCACCACCGGGCGCAGATGCAAATGTTAATAAGACAACAGGGGATTGAACCTGATTTTATTGATTACATTGGGACGAAGTATAAAAAGTTGTGAGTGATGAATGGTGAGTGGTGAGTAGGAGATGTGGTGAGAAAAATCGCACAAGACATCACTGAATTGTTTTGAACCTGGTGACTTCCTTTCAATCCATTGCAATCTTGCAAATCGTGGTTCTTTCATAACCCCGCATAATAATCATAGCCTCTCTCAGCCCAGTAATCCGGAGGGCGACTGTTTGAGAAGTACAGCGTACCGATACGCTTCAAATGTTTGATACCATATTTCACCGGGATTATTAATCGTAATGGATAGCCTTCCTTCATCGGCAGAGGTCGATTGTTCAATTCATAACAAAGTATCGTTTGCGGGTGCAAAATGCTTGGCATATCAATGCCTACATAATAGTTTTCGTCAGGGGTGACCAGCCCCACATATTTCATTTGTGATTCATCACTGAGTCCATAGGCTTTCAAAAAATCGGAAAACCTTACGCCGCCCCAGTGTGTTATTTGATTCCATCCCTCGATACATTTGAAATTAAATGTGATGTCGACCTTTGGAAGCTTCTTGATATCATCAAGCTTCAGTGCAAGTGTATCTCCATTTTTCCTGATCACATAAAGTCTCCAGGCAGCGGTATCAAAATCATTACCTAAACCGATGTTTCCATTGAATCTTACTCTTTTTACAGCCTGGGAAGCTGCATATGTCTTTGTCAGGCGATTTTTTGAAAATATTTTGTTGAAGATAAGTTCGTTGGTATTTAATACATCACGAAGCGGCTGCCGGATAGCCCCGCTCACGTTACTGTCGAGTGGCTGGCGGTGCAACCATTTCCAACCCCAGATACATCCGGCAAAAAAGAGGAACAGGAAGAAGAAAGAAACAATGGTCTTCTTCACAATAAGCTGATCGGTTGTCAGTCTCTTATTACTCCTGAAAAGATTGGTGACAATGTTTGACATAAATATTTTTATTCGTGTTGAACATCACCAGGCGTCGTCTCGTCCGGTGTCGGCGACGGTTCCATTTGTATTTCATCTGCTACCTTCTCCACTTCAAAGCCTGTTACCATCGCCCTAAAATTATTCCAGCCTGCAATGATGACTTGTACAATATGTATCACAAAAAATAAAACATAGCAAATGGTCAATGCAAAATGAATGATCCTGGACATCTTGTAGCCTCCAAAAATTGCCATGAGCCATCCAAGTTGAACCGGTTTATAAATGGCAAGCCCTGTAAGAATTGAACCGATCCCCATAACGATGATGGCGGTATATGCAACGCGCTGCGCTGCATTATACTTTCCCTGTGGTGGTTTTGTTTTTCGGATGTGCAGGTCATGCAATAACACCAGCCATGCCTCCTTCCAGGATCGCCGGTTGGGTAATAAATATTTCCACTCACCTGAAAAAATAGTATACAATACATACAGAACCCCATTCAAAAAGAAAAGCCACATAAAAACAAAATGATATGCCATTCCCTCCGCCAGTCGAAACGGGATATGAAAAGCATCATAAAAAGATTTTGGGAAAAATTTGATAAGGGTTTTATCCCCGAAACCCAGCTTGTACACATCATTGGCCCAGTAAATAAGCAGCCCGCTCCAGATCATCACTCCGAGCACCGGGAAATTGATCCAATGGAACCATCGAATAGCTAATGGATGTTTCTTTACAATTTTCTTCATCAGCTACTATTTTGACCGTTGAGATGTAAAAGTTACAACTAAAAAGCCGGCCTCCAATAGTCTGTTGTTGGCAGATAAGGAATGCCGGCTGGTTGCCCTGCACATACGAAATATTTAAAAGAGTCTAATGGTCCTCAACATCTACGAAATCCGGATCATTTTGGATTTTATCGGCTAAAAAATAAGAGACTGTGTTCAAGAAGCTTTTTTACAAAACAGCGGGAAGAGGAAGACGGTAAGTGTTGATTTACAGTTGCAGTATTCTCTTCCCGACTTGCCGTCTTTCCGGCTAATTGGCCTTTTGACATAGCTTCGTTGATTAACCGATTTATTTCGGCATTACAACGTGATCAATAACATGAATAACTCCGTTGCTCTGATAAACATTCTTGATCGTAACGGTCGCCCATCCGCCCATTTCATCTTTCAAAACAATTTTATTTCCTTTCATACTTGCCCATAATTTACCGCCGGAAACTGTCGTTAGCTCGGCCGTACCATTGCCGGCTTTTATTTTTTCAGCAAGAGCCTTGCTGTCCCAATTACCTGCGACTACATGATAGGTGAGAATTTTTGTGAGAGTTGCTTTATTCTCTGGTTTCAGCAAATTGTCAACAGTACCTTTTGGAAGCATATCAAAAGCCTTGTTTGTAGGCGCAAAGACGGTAAAAGGACCTGCACCTTCCAGGGTTTCAACTAAACCTGCGGCCGTTACCGCGGCGACCAAAGTCGTGTGATCTTTAGAATTCATTGCATTCTCAATAATATTCTTTGAAGAATACATCGGAGCGCCTCCAACGGTTACCGGGTCGCCGGCAGCCATTTTATCCTGGCCAAAGGAAATGTTACACAATAACCCTGCGATGAGCAACATAATAAATGATCTGAACTGTTTCATAAAATGATTTTTTGAGTTTTTGTTTTTTTGATTTGAATTTTGTTTTCAAGGGTGGGTTGTGAATGCATACAACGAATAGACATACGAATGGACATATGATTTTGGATTTGCGGTTTTTGATTTTAGATTTTGCCCCGGCCTGGAATTGAGATTTGAAATTTGAGATTTGAAATTTTAAATTTGATATACAGTAAAAATCGAAGATCATAAATCTAAAATCCAAAATATGTCGTACTGGCTTGTAAAATCGGAACCTGACGCTTACGGTTGGGAACAGCTTGAAAAAGACAAACAAACTGACTGGACCGGCGTGCGTAATTTTGCGGCGCGCAATCATTTGAAGGCAATGAAGAAAGGGGACGAAGTTTTGTTTTATCATAGTAATGTGGGCTTAGAAATTGTTGGAATTGCCAAAGTCTCCAAAGAGGCCTACCATGATCCAACGACTGAAGAACCGGCGTGGGTAGCTGTGGAGTTGAAACCATACAAAAAAATAAAAAAACCTGTTTCACTTGACGCTATAAAAAAGGAAAAGAGATTAAAAGACATGGCCCTTGTTCGCATTGGCAGATTATCCGTTCAACCGGTTACCGACAAAGAATGGACGGTGATCATGGAAATGGCGGGAGAGAAATGACCTGAATGTATAAGCTAATATTTGCAAGATGATTTATCGGAAAATAGGCGAGACTGACCTGAAATGCTCAGTGATCACTTTTGGTGCATGGGCCATCGGAGGCTGGAGATGGGGTGGCAATGACAGGAAAGAATCAGTCAACGCGATCGTTAGCGCCTACGAACACGGAATGACATCCGTTGATACCGCTCCCGCTTACGGGCAGGGATTGAGCGAAGAAATTATTGCGGAAGCACTGCAACAAATACCAAGAGACAAGGTCCAGATATTAACAAAGTACGGTTTGCGTTGGGATAGGAGCGAGGGGGAGTTCTGGTTTAGCAGTAAATCAATGGATGGAAGCGATATTGACTTATATAAATTGTCGTCGGCGAAAAACATAATGGAAGAATGCGAGAACTCCTTGAAAAGATTAAAGACGGATTATATTGATCTGTACCAGGCACACTGGCCGGACTCCACCACGCCGGTTTCTGAAACGATGGAGGCCATGATCAAATTGAAGGAACAGGGGAAGATAAGAGAAGCAGGAGTATGCAATTATTCAACTTCGCAAATGCAAAAGGCTGGTGAGACGTATGAGCTCGCATCCGACCAGGTTCCATATAGTATGATACTTCGTGAAATTGAGAAAGATTTAGTGCCCTATTGCATTAAAAATAGAAAATCCATTATCGCTTATAGCCCTTTACAAAGAGGATTATTGACAGGTAAAATAAATCCCGGTCATGTATTTAGTGAAGGCGACCACCGACCAGGATTGCCCTACTTCTCCCCCCGCAATATAGAATTAGTGAATGCAATGGTTGACAACTTACGTCCACTAGCTGCTGAAAAAAAAGCTACACTGGCACAACTTGTTTTATGCTGGACGATCAGTCAACCTGGAATTACCATTGCACTGGCCGGCGCCCGCAATGCGCAACAGGCAATTGAAAACGCAAGAGCCTCGGACCTGAACCTCACCCCGCAGGAAATTGGGTTTATTAATAAACAAGTTGAGTCACTGGAGCTGGCGACTGCTTAGTCTACGTTCTCTTTCTGATAGCAGATGGTCTCCTCCAAAAGCAAATCGTGGGTAAAAAAAATACGAACAATGGATAATAAAGTATCGTTTATCCAGAAAAAATGAAAATAAATTTGGTGTAAGGTTCTCAATCGATTGATTGAAGTAAACGGTTGCGAAATATGAAACTTTTTCCTAAGGGTCGGATTTCCATTGCATCACATGATCAAAACGGGCAGTCCTTGGCATCAATTTAGCCCTCTTTTTCTGTACTATTGTGTAAACGATTACCTTTTCACAAAAGTTTCCTTATCGCAATAAATCAAACTACTAATTGATCAAATAATCATCAATACTCAAATGATGCGAATGAATCAATTACCCGGAAAGTTTTCAATCTCTTTTTTCGAGAAAAATTTATTAATAGTTATCTCACAGCAGTCGTTAGTTTAAAGGGCACTAATTCCTTGGTGCCCTTCTATGTACTGGTGTGGTCGTTAAATATTTTGTTGCAGACTGAATTAAATGTAAACCCGACAATTATTCCAAAATAGATTTTCGAAAAATTAAACGCTATAGCTTTATGAGAAATTCTGCTGGTTACAAAAAAAGGATCAGGTACCTGTTTGCGTCCATGGCTTTTCTCTTCCTTTCTTCTGTTGCATTTTGTCAGCGAACAGTAACGGGAAGGGTAACTGACCAGGACGCCAAACCTTTGGCGAATGCCACAGTTTCCGTCAAGGGAACAACTGTCAGTACATTGACCAATGCCGACGGTCAATATTCAATAACATTGCCGGCTAATTCGAATACTCTTTTGTTTACCTACGTGGGCTACCAGCTCAGTGAGGTCATTGTGCAGGGAACCATGGCAAATGCAACAATGCAGGTTGTCAGCAACAGCATGAACGAAGTGGTTGTTATTGGTTATGGAGTTGCAAAGCGAAAGGATGTAACCGGCGCGGTGAGTTCGGTAACTGCAAGTCAAATTGAAAAAGTTCCCGTCACGACACTGGACCAGGCTTTGCAGGGCAGGGCCGCGGGTGTGCAAATAACAAACAATGATGCAACTCCGGGTGGCAATGTAAGCGTGTTAATAAGAGGTGTTGGTAGTCTGGCTCCTGGTGGGAATGCTCCATTATATATAGTAGATGGCTATCCTACAACAGGAGGCATCAATAATATTAACCCCAATGACATTGCCACTATCGATGTATTAAAAGATGCATCGGCCACCGCAATTTATGGTATCCGGGCAGCCAACGGGGTGGTTATTATTACGACGAAGAAGGGATTAAAGGGCCGAATACAAGTTTCTTTAGATATGTATGCGTCGGTTCAAAGCAAGCCAAAGCAATATGATCTTTTAAATGCACAGGACTTTGCGACACTTTCCAATGAAGTCGAAGCTGCTGATTCAACCCATACTTATCATGGATTACCTATATGGCATACTCCCGATGCACTGCACACAGTAGATTGGCAAGATGCCGTTTATCGCAGCGGACTTACACAGAGCTATACACTCGGTATCCGCGGAGGAAGCGACAAAGTGCAAACAGCTATGTCGTTTGGATACTACGACCAGAAGGGTATCGTGATCGGCTCTTACTTTAAAAGATATAGTTTAAATGCTAATCTTGACTTCCAGGCTACCAAGTGGCTTAAGTCGTCAACAAGTGTAAAATATTCTTACCAGGATGCCAACACTCCACTTGGAACAGGAGGAAACGGCCTCTTTCAATTGGCTATAAATCCACCTACACTTGACAGT
>DASYSW010000295.1:0-3395 GCA_036002905.1 Chitinophagaceae bacterium | reverse complement strand
TGCTTGTATCATTGGTTACATTTATCACTTCCCACGTTACCTTCGGAAGATTGTCAGGAACACGTCCATAAATTTCCCTGTTAAAATCTTCAACGATCTCGGGCCTGCGTTTATCCCACCAAGTTTGCACATCGCTCACTTTCTTTCCATTTTTTAATGTCAAAGGATCCGGAAGACTTGTGTATGGGGATGCTTTTGATTCATCTGTATTTGCTGCGTTGGTTGCAGACGGATTTCCTGATGGCCCCGGCCGCGTGGACGTGATATTCAGTTGAGCCAACATTTTATTGTAGTCCTGTTGAGTTATGCGATTGATGCTATCACGGCGAAGGCTATCGGCGGGTGAAAGTTTGAATTGTGAATAGCAATGGAATGACACGATCACTGCAATAAAAAGAGCACAGTTATTCTTCTTCATTGTATGATTAATTTTTATTCATCCCCGTGGGAGTTTCATTTTTGTTTGAACCTTACAAGACATACAAGGCATTTAAGGGTTCTTGTATGTCTTGTATGCCTTGTATGGTTAAGTTGGTTTCAATAAGTATAAAGTTTCACATGTTGAATGCTGTAATCTACAATCCAAATGTCTTTTTCATTTCTATTTTTTAATCCTGCATGGCTTATGCCTTGTACCCCTAACTATGTAAGATCCCTATCCATTTGCAAAACTCCATTTTTTTTTGAACCATACAAGACATACAAGGCATACAAGTTTAACTATTCAGGATTTCTTGTATGTCTTATATGTCTTGTATGGTTAATTATTTGTAAGATTCTGAGTTTTGTAACTTATTCCTTTGAGAAAAAATTCCTGCTTCAAACACTCATGATAAACACTCTCCAACAATCCTGGTCCAGGGTGTTTATGGACTTCAATCGCATCCAACGATATTATAACTCAAATCGTTCAGATGAGACTGAGTAATAGTTTTATTGGCGTTCATTTTATAAGGTTTAGAACCATACAAGATAGGCGGCGCTTTTAGATTTCTTTTGTGTGTCTTACATGCCTTTTGTGGGTTTTTCTTATTCATCAGTTCTAAATGGCGATGCCGGTAACCCTTCTTTATTATATAAATTTGGATTATCGGGATTATCTGCCCAGGCATAACGCACATACATCGGATTTGGAACATCGTCATTCCAGACAACCACTTTATCTCCTTCGATCTTTGCCTTTGCCCAAACAAATTTTCTATCAGAACCTGCAATGGCAAACTGCGACAACTCTTCACCATCATTTGTGATCAAACCGCTGCCCGTGTTGGCAAAGGAGATGGTAATCTTATTGGCATTGACAGTTGATGATTGGTAAATGGGACCTGAATAAACAACATCCTTCTCACCGTATGCAAATTTTTCAGCGGCCAATGCAAGGCGTTCACCTACTTCCTTTTTTCTATCAGGGTGAATGTCATTCCATTCCCCCAGGTCGATCGCAACTGCCATTCCTGTGTTCGAAATGGACAAAGATTTTAATTGCGCTTCTCTCAGCTCGGCCCATTGACTTTCAGACGGTGAATAATTTATTTCCATAAAATTCGGAAGCTGTACATACAGGAATGGGAGATCACCCTCTTTCCATTTGTTGCGCCAGTCGGCGATCATGGCAGGTTGCAGTTTTGCATATTCCTTTGCGCGGCTGGAATTCGCTTCGCCCTGGTACCAGAGGAAACCTTTAATTGTATAGTTGCTCACTGGGGCAACCATTGCATTATATAAGGCGGTGGGTTGTTTTTGCAATGAGAAATTATTCCCACCATCACTCCCCGGAAAAAAAACGTCTCCCACCTTGCATTGCCAGTAACCTTTCAGATCAATCGTATCATTACCGGCAATTAAAGAATACGGTTTATCGGGGACAAAGCCACCTTTACCAGAATTGTTGATGACACGCACAACAAAAATATTTTTGCCTGGTTTCAATATGCCTGCAGGTACCAGGTATCTGCGCTGTGGATATTGATAGGTAGTATTGCCGACCATTTTTCCGTTTATATAGAGGAAGTCAGCATCCACAATTCTTCCCAAAAAAACTTTTGCGGCAATATTTGTCATGGATGGAGGCACGTCAATCTCCCTGCGATACCAGACCACGCCGTCAAGATCTTTTATTCCCTGGTCTTCCCAATAGCCCGGAATATTGATTGTTCTCCACTCTTTTGGAATGTATGCAGGTTCAAACCACGATGAAATCAGTCCTAAATCAGTTTGTTTTTGATCGCTGCTGACAGATGATTTCTTTGTCGCCCTGCTTATATACGACGTGTCTTTATTATTTTGAACGATGGTATCGATAGTTGGAAATTCTTTTAGGCCCTCTTCACTTGTCCATGACTCAATGGGAGTACCACCCACACTTGCATTAATTAACCCGATAGGAACGTGATATTTTTCGTAGATCTTTTTTGCGAAGAAGTAGGCGACAGCTGAGAATTCAAGAACGTCTTCAGGATTCGCTGATTTCCAGTAACCGGTTGGCAGATCGTCATGTGGTCCATTGAGATCGGTCATGGTTGGTATCCAGAAATGTCTTATCTCGGGAAAGTTGGCACTTGCAATTTCGCTGGCATATCTCACACTGTGCAATTTCATCTGGTGAACCATGTTCGATTGACCGGAACAAAACCATACATCCCCGATCAAAATATTATTGATGACGAGATGATTGCGGGCGTCTATGGTCATGGTGTAAGGACCGCCAGCTTTCATAGGCGGTAATTGTAATAACCATTTGCCATCAGCGTTCGCTATGGTCTTAAAATTCTTCCCATTAAACTTTATCCTGATCTTTTCGTTTTTCAGAGCCCATCCCCAGACATTTATTTTTGACTCTCTCTGTAAGATCATACTGTCCCTGATAAGCCTTGGGAGTCTTACTTGCGCGGAAAGCGACGGAGTGATCAGGGAAAAGAAACAAAACGCGGTGATGGCAAACATTAAACTCTTTGCGTACTTAGCGTCGTTCTGCGTGTTCCTTGTGATACAAAAATTCAGATCACAACCCCGATGCTTCGGGGCACAACGTATCACAAAGGTCACAAAGAGCGTCATAAAAATAGACTTCGATTTATATAACTCCATCTTCTCAAATCGTTATCATTTCAATTCTAAAACCACAACAGAAAACGGTGGCATTTTTAATGTGAGACTAGAGCCGGAAATAGCTGCTCCATTAAAAACAGCTGGTTTTATTTTCGTTGGATCCTCAAAAGAATTATGATCCTGGAGTTTTGCTGATTGCAATATGCGCCCGGTCACGGTTTTGGCTTTCAAACTGCTAATATCAAGGGTAACATCCTGGGCATTGTGTGAATCGATATTGGTGAGTGAAATATGAACTGCTCCATTTTTGTCTCTTGATGCTGATGCGGAAACAGCTTTCAATTTTT
>DASYSW010000294.1:0-5762 GCA_036002905.1 Chitinophagaceae bacterium | reverse complement strand
AACATGGCATACTTAGCCGATCTCTGTTGAAGAGCGCTTACCGCTTCAGCTCCATTGTGAACCATATCAAAATCAATTTGCCATTGTGCTAACAAGTGCTGAAGCAATTTTTGATTCATCAGGTTATCTTCTGCCACTAATATCTTTATCTTTTTAAGCAATGGCCCGGCTACCAAAACTGATGATTGAACAGGATCTGCTGCTTCGTACTCGTTTGAAACCAGGTACGGCAATAGAACTGTAAAAATGGAACCTTTGCCAGGCTCACTGTTAAGTGAGATTGTTCCATTTTGAATTTCCACCAGCTGTTTTACAATAGATAAACCCAGGCCCGTACCGCCGTACCGACGGGTGGTTTCCGGCTGCGCCTGGTGAAAACGTTCGAATATTGTTTTTTGCTTGGCGGGCTCAATTCCAATTCCGGTATCAGAAATAACAAACCGCACAGAAACGAACTCATTTCTCCTTTCCCCATATTCGGCTTTTATTGACACCCCACCTTCATGAGTAAACTTCAGGGCATTGCTAAGAAGGTTGATCAGGATCTGTGTCAGCCGCACTGCATCGCCTTTTAAAATACGTGGTATGGACTGATCGATTTCCGTTGTGAGATAAAGATTCCTGCTCTTTGCTTTTACATTCATCATCGTAGCCAGGGAATCCAGGAGTTCTCTCAAGTTGAACGGCAGCTGCTCAATGTGCATCATTCCCGATTCTATGCGGGACAGGTCGAGAATGTCATTGATAATAGTTAGCAGATTTTCTGCCGACGACCGAATAGACCTTACATACTCCTGTTGGTTTTTATCGAGACCTGTTTTCTGTAACAGGCCGGTAAATCCAAGAATGGCATTCATGGGCGTCCTGATCTCGTGACTTATGTTCGCTACAAACTGCTCCTGTATTTTTGAGGCTTCTTTCAGCTTTTTCTCTGAAGTATCGAGTGTCCTGATCAATTTTTGCTGGCGCTGTCCCTGTACAACAAGATACCACAACGTAACAAGCGAAGCCAGGCATGCAACGATGGCAAGAATAATTCCCCAACTTTTTGCCTTTGCGCCATTTGTATTTACAGACGTGGAGATATTGCTGAGCGTGCGTTGCCTGCTTCCATTAACCAGGGCAATAGTTTGAATAATACTGTCGCGAATAATTCTGCCGCGAAGTGTACGAATAAAGGCAAGCGCAGAATCCTTTCCCTGTTCGTACAAAATCTTTATTACCTGATTGCTGTTTTCTAATTTTTCCGCGACCAAAAAACTCAGCCGGTCCAGCAATTGCGCCTCAGATGTTGGCCGTATAGTGCTGTCAATCTCACTAAACTCATTTCGAATTCTTTTTAAATCTTTGTCGATCTCCAGAATATGCTCGGGATCATCACTGACCACAAGATCCCTGAGGGCTGATTCACCAAAAATAATGTCTGTTTGAAAGGTTTGCAGTTTGTTTTTTATCTGCAGCTCCTGTAATAAACTACGATTGTCCCTTATCAGGTTTTTGATGCTGTTGCCGGAATTGTATTGAAGAAAAACGATGAGTACTACACTGGCGAGGAAAATTATTAGCACAAGGTATTTGAACCTGCTTTGCAGCATGAGTATGGCTAGGATTATACATTCTAAATTACAAAAATCCGGTTATTAAATCAGATACTCCTTTCGAGCCGCTTGTAACAAAGAAAAATAGCGACAATGGAGGCAATGGCTGCTACAGTGGTGAGTAAAAGAATAAAGAAACGTTGATGGTTGCTGAGTTCTGATAAAAAAAGATATTCACTGGCCGCTAAAGCCAGGACACAAAACAAGAACAGTAATACGTACTTTGCCTTCATAGATGATCCCTGTCTTAAATTTTTACCCCAAGATCGAAAATTCAAATATAAAAACGAAACCATATAAGATAGGTTAAATTAGTTAGCCGTTAACTTTTTGTCGTCGAATGGTTCAAAATTATCGATGATTTCAAAGGAGATTTAGCCGGGCATTGAGGGTAGCCTTGTAGGCATCCGCCACGGGAATAGCCGTCCCATTTATGTTGATCACACCCTCTTCGATAAAGTCAATTTTATTGAGCGCCACAATGTAGCTCCGGTGTATACGCATAAATTTCAAGGGAGGTAATTTTTCTTCGATCGACTTTAACGTTGAGTGGACAATGTGAAACTTTTGCGGAGTAAAGATTTTTACATAATCGCCCATCGCTTCCAGGTATTGAATATCGTCTGCACTGACTTTTTTCAGGACCCCGTTGTCCTTTATGAATACAAATTCCTTGTCTCTCACCTGGACCTGTTCTTTATTACTTTCAAATGCCTCTTTTAAGCGATCAACGGCTTTAAGAAACCGCGCAGGCTCGATGGGCTTAACCAGGTAATCGATCACATTTAATTCAAATGCGTCGACCGCATAATCGGGTTTTGCAGTGGTAAAAATGATAAAGGGGCTTTTCTTCTTTAGATTTTTTGTAAGTTCTATGCCGGTCATGCCGGGCATTTCTATGTCAAGAAATAAAACATCAACTGGTTTTTGATTGACGATATTGTAAGCAACCATCGCATTTTCGCACTCGGCAACCAGCGACAGATCCTTCACCTGTTCAATAAGTTTTCTCATGGCCATACGCGCCATAAGATTATCATCGACAATAATACAATTCATGGTTTCGCAGCAATAAGGAACAACAAATTAAGAAAGACCCCCCAAGATTTCAAAATCAATTATCAACTCGCGGTCAAATCAACCGATTGTTTGATTTTTATCAAGATGAGCTCATTGCATTTAAAATTTTGGATATTAGCGGTCACTAATCTTTTAATAAATGAAATCAAATCGCAGAAAATTCTTACGCCAATTTACGATGGGGGCGGGTTCATTGGCCAGCCTGCCTGCATTCGTTAAAAAAGACAAGGAAGATATCTTCTCCCTTTTTTCAAATCAATATGATGAACAACACTTCAACATGTGCGGATATGCAGCCCCAAAAATTGAAACGGTCCGGGTCGGCATAGTAGGATTAGGGATGCGGGGTTCAGAGGCTGTAAGGCGCCTGAGCTACATTGATGGATTGGAAATAATTGCTCTTTGCGATAAATATCCGGAACGGGTAGCAGCCGCTCAGAAGACATTGGAAGAAAGTCAACGTCCAAAGGCAAAAGAATATTCCGGAGAGGAAGGATGGAAAGCTCTTTGCGAAAGCAACGACATTGATCTTGTATACACACCTACACCATGGAGTTTGCATACACCCATCGCCGTCTATGCCATGAAACATGGGAAACATGCTGCTACGGAAGTTCCTGCCGCAAAAACGCTGGACCAATGCTGGGAACTTGTAGAAACATCGGAAAAAACAAAAAGGCATTGCATGATGCTTGAAAATTGCTGTTATGATTTTTTCGAGCTCCTGACTCTCAACATGGTCCGTGACGGGATGTTTGGTGAAATCGTTCATGCGGAAGGAGCTTACATACATGACCTTTCAAAAGAACACATCTTTAATAAAGATGCTTATGCTGATATGTGGCGGTTAAAGGAAAATATTGGTCGCAATGGAAATTTATATCCTACGCATGGCCTTGGTCCCATTGCACAATGCATGAACGTAAATCGTGGTGACAGGTTTGAGCACCTTATCAGTATGAGTACAAATGATTTTACGATGAATGATCTTGCAAAAGAACTGGCGGCAAAAGATTCCTTTTTTGAACCCTATATTGACAAACCTTATAGAGGAAATATGAATACGACTATTGTCCGGACATATAAAGGAAAAACGGTAATGGTGCAGCATGATGTTTCCTCGCCAAGGCCGTATTCAAGAATTCATGTTCTTAGTGGCACCAAGGGAAGCGCCAGTAAATGGCCATCGCCCGAGAGAATTTCCTTTGGCCATTCCTGGATAAAAGATGAAGAACTAAAAGACCTTTATGATAAATATTCTCCTCCCATCGTAAAGCATATCGGAACCATTGCAAAGGATGTCGGTGGTCACGGTGGAATGGATTTTATCATGGACTGGAGATTGATAGACTGTCTCCGCAATGGTTTACCACTTGACGAAGACGTTTATGATGCTGCTGCATGGAGCGCTGTTGGTGTGCTGAGCGAAAAAGCTGTTGGCAATAAATTTAAACCGATCGATTTTCCGGATTTTACAAAAGGATCCTGGAAAACAAATAAGCCTCATGACACGACATTGAATGGTGGCGCAACAACAGGTGTGAGAGAAGTAAAGCCGAAGTTGAAAATGTAATAGATTCCTGTGTTATGCCTGGTTAAAAAATAAACGTACGATCGTCCAATAACCGGCAATCAAAGCGATAACCCCTGATATGGGATAAACAACTCGCCGGCGATACCACGTTTTCTTCCCCCATATAGCGACAAGAGAAGAAAATACTATTAAAATTACTGTCGCCTGGCCAATTTCGACACCACTGTTGAAGGCGATTATAGAACTGTAAAACTTATTTGGAGGTAACCCGACCTCATTTAGGGCACTGGCAAATCCCATCCCGTGAATGAGGCCGAACATAAAAACGATGAGTATTCTCCATGCTTTCAATTCTGAAAAAATTATGTTCTCAATTGCTACAAAAACTATTGACATCGCGATGATCGGTTCGGTGATACCTGAAGGAACAACAATTATATTCTTCATGCTGAGCGCGAGCGTAACCGAATGAGCAACAGTAAATGCCGTCGCCTGCCAAAGAATAGTTTTTAAGTTATTGCTCAATAAGCACAAAGCTGACACAAACAATATATGATCCAGTCCACCCGGAATGATGTGATGAAATCCAAGTTTTAAATAATACAATAAGACTGTTTCCGTTGGCTCTTTCTCCAGCGAATAGTTTATTGTGTGCGCAAACAGAGAAGTTGAAAAAACGATAATGGGCAAGAAACAAACAGTAAGTTTATATTTTAAAATCTGTTTTCGCATTCTATAAAAAGGTCATAAACGGCTTAATGCTTGCTCTGCTTCTCCTTTCAGTAATGGAGACATACCGGGATTGTTCTTTAATGCCTCTTGAAAATATTTTCTTGCCGCAGGTTTATCACCAACCTTTGCGTAAATCAACCCTGCATGACATAATAATGTCGGATTTTGGCAACCTGTCTGGAGTGCAACCGTGATATACTTTTCTGCCTTTGAATAATCAGTCTTCTGATAATATGCCCAGGCAACCGTTTCATTTGCATCGATGTTTGCTGGTCGCCGGTTAAATTCGAGTAATGCATGTTCAATCGCTTTGTCACAATTGTTAACCGATAAATAAGCGTAAGCCATTTCTTTGTCTGCATAATGACCACTGCTGTCAGCCTTTGCCATGGCGTTAGCAGCTTTCTCCATGCCGCTGAGAATTGTCTTTGCAATACCTGTCGATTGCTTTTCGTTCCCAGTGAGCCGGTATACTTCAACCAATGCGTCCCTGAATGAATAATCATTGCTTGCAGAATCAGCCCGTTGATACAATTCAATTGCTTTTTGATATTGTTTTTTGTAGGCCGCGATTCTTGCGAGACCGGCAAGCGCATAGGGATAACCCGGCCTGTTTTCCAATGAAATGGTATAATGCATTTCGGCATAGTCCGCCTCTCCAAGTTGTTCATACAATTTTCCCAACTGCACTCTTGCCCATTCGGTAGATTCGGATCCGGGAGAACCTGCATCCACGGCTAATTTCATTGCTTCGATAGCACCGGGAATATCGCCATAGATTTCTCTCAAATATGAAATGCGCGAGTAAGAACGAATGT
>DASYSW010000293.1:0-4593 GCA_036002905.1 Chitinophagaceae bacterium | reverse complement strand
GGCATCGCCCAACCATCCATTGTCTTTTGATAAGGAAAGACCAAAATCTTCGTCGTTCATTAACTCCTCCGACACTTGTGGCCACGAACTAATATAGATCTGGGGCTGTAATGGCTCGTTTTTAGACGTGAGCTCGAATTCTATTTTTTGAACGTGATTTTTTACTGTCGAAACATAACCTTCATCTTTTAAGGCGGGGGCATCTTTTATCACCCAGCGATAATCAGTGACGGCCGTTGTAATAGTATAAAACTGTGAGGCCTCAGTGCCGTTTGTTTCGGTGACCTTAAATTGATCCTGCCAGTCTTTCCTCGTTTGAATAAAGAATTTTTGATACCCTTGACCAAGAAATAAATAACTGAAAAAGGCAGGCAACCGAAGATTGTATTCGCTCCATAGCGTCGGGTAATCACCCTGGAAGCTCCATGGCCTCATGTAACGAAGAAAATCAGAAACTATGGTGTACTCGAACTCAATAATAGACCCTTCCTTTATGTTTGGAAAAGTAAATTTCTTTTCAACCAGGTTTTTACTCAGCTTGTCTTTAAATATATTGCTCTTGTCCAGCTTTGTTTCCACAACCTTACCATTTTCCAGGTTATAGGTTACGGCTTTAATGTCGTCAAGCCTTTCTTCCCGGTTTCCGTCAGAATAAAGGTCGATCTCCTCAGTAGCAATATCGAACCCATTTTTATTTAACAGGTGTACACGTCGGTAGCGCTTAAATTCAATTGAAAACCATCCTTTGTTATTACCGACGATTTTTGATGAACCAATGTCGGCAATTACAACGGCATTGGCATTACTGTCGACCGCATAAGCCTTTGGCGCAAAATCTTCCGGCGATACTTTCCCAAATTTTGCATTGGATTTATCCTGCGCAATGCCGGCTACGGAAAAGAGGCATAAGCAAAAAATGCTAAAAAGCAGTTTAGAGTTCATAACAATTGGTTTTAAAAATATTTTAAGTAATTCTTCTTCCTGGATGCTGTCGTAAAAACTTCCTTATTTTTTTTTGAAAACGATCTGTTCACCATACTTCTTAATGACAAATGCAAAAAAATCCCTTAACGAATTGTAATCTTCAGCAGCGAAACTGGCCTTATTCAACTTCAGACGGCTGCGAAACTGAATCCGGTTATCGTCCTTCTGTATGAGGTACTCAAAAAAGCCTTCGTCCCCATTGTAGCTTACTCTCGCCGGTTTGGGTAATTCGTCGACCGAATAACCATTAGGTATTTCCATGGTCAGCAAATAGATATTGTCGATGGGATATGGTAATGTTACCGGATATTTTCTTTGCAGCGACCCAAATGGATTTTTTAAATAGTCGCTCGTCACAACGGGAGTAAAATAAACAATATCGCCCGACACCGGCAGCTTAATGTCATAGTGTACAGTAGCGGGGAATTCCGGCTCTTGTAATGAGTCGACGCCTACCTGGGAAATATTGAACTCATTTGTGAGTCCTGATTTAATGTACTCTAAATATTTTTCCTTTCCGTTGGTTTTTATTTCGTCTCTTAATTGCTCCGACCCGAAAGCACCCACTGAAGTGCTGACTGAGCCTTCAAGACTCCCCTGCTGATCATTAAAAACAATTACATTGGTAGTCTTCTGTTCCTTTATCTCTTCAGGTGAAAAGTATAGAGAAGTTCCCTTATCACTGATTAGTCTTGCATGACCATTGTAGCAATCAAGCGATAGTTTTCCAAAACCAAGATTATGCCTGGAGGCATCTAAATAAACCGAATCCCTCCCGAGTCTTGCCATACAGATAACATAATTCATTTGATCCAGCCGTGGGTACTCAGCAGAATTTTTACCATAATCCCTTGTACTCAGGATGACCGGGTCTGCGGGTATGCCCTTTTGCCGCAGCAGGGCGATAAGCAGAAGGTTCAGTTCAGCAACACTACCCTTCTTTTTTTTGTTGACCGTGTAAAGGTCACTCCCCAGGAAAATGTCGTCATCAGGGATACATGCAAAATTATCTCTGACGTAATAAAATAACTGATGTGCGGATTCAGCAAGATTTATACTATGTGAAGTGACTTTGTCGGCAGTATTAAATAAATTGCTCGACTGGTCTTTGTCGATTGCCATGCCGAAATCTTCTTCGACCAATAGCTCCTTTGTTACAGCTTCCCAGCTCGTACCATGATCCGTTAGCTCTTCGCCATTATAAGTCTGGCCAAGAACAAATTCGATCTTATCCAAATAATCAGAAGGAGAATTAATAAAACTTTCTGACGTAAATGCCGGGACATCTTTCATCGCCCAGATATTCATAATATCATTTGAAGTAACAGTCACATTAGCCATGTAATAATGATTATTCTTTACAGTGCTTGTCTTACTCGTAAAAAAAGAATCCATTCCGGAACGAACAATCACATATCGCAAAGCGGCGGGGAAAACAACTTTATATTCGCTGTACAAGCATGGATACTGCTCGTCTTGAAAAGACCAGGTCGGAAGACTGGTGTAATAATAGGATGTTATTGTATAAGAGTATTCAATGATTGATCCCGCCTTTACAGATGGCAATGTGAATTTCGTCACAGATGCATATGAGCTAAGCCTATCTTCAAAAATATCAGACGGGTTAAGTTCCGTCGCCACAACCTTGCCCCTTTCGAGATTGTACGTGGCGGCTTTCACTTCTGTCAATTTATCTTTGTTGGCGGCCTTACCATACAGATGAATTTTCACAGTGGAGATATCCATGCCCTTGTCACTGATTATTTTGATGCGCGCGCGTCTTTTGTACACATAGGAAAACCAGCGATGGTCATTTCCAATGAATTCGGTCGAGCCAACGTCGGTCAGAATCACTGCATTTGTGTTGCTGTCCATGACCGGAGATGTTTCAATAGAAAAACTTTCCGGAGAAATATTTCCCAATTTTATGCTGACGTTATCCTGGGCGCAGGCAGAGAATGAAAGCAGGATGGCAAGCATCAGATGGCTCAGAATTTTCATGATAGTTTGGTAAGTGGTGGTGGAATTCTACCCGAAAAATATCTTAAAATCTAAAAAAATCAAATAGATAGGCCAGAATTTTTGTATTTAAGTCAACTTTTGAGCAGGATCAATTGGGAAAGTTGGCCGAACTAAGGGGAAAAACTTATCAATAGAGAAGCAGTAAGTTTGTATTTCCATTGTTGGAAGAACGGTGAGCACTAAAATTCAACATACCAGCATCGTAAAAGAAGCGGCTTTGTCACTGGGTTTTGACTTTTGCGGGATCGCTAAAGTGCAGAGGCTGGACGATGATGCTTACCGCCTTGAGCAATGGCTAAATAAGGGCATGCATGGTTCGATGAAGTACATGGAGAACCACTTTCAGCTGCGTGTCGATCCAAAAAAATTAGTGCCTGGTGCGAGGTCTGTAATCACGTTGCTGTTAAATTATTTTCCGGCTCGGAAGCAAAACAAGAACTCGCCTAAAATTTCCACATATGCTTACGGAAAGGATTACCATGACGTGATCAGAAGTAAACTTCAAAGTTTTTTGAAGATCCTTCACGAAAAGATCGGCGAAGTAAACGGAAGAGGATTTGTTGACTCAGCTCCGGTGCTTGAAAGAAGCTGGGCACAACGAAGCGGATTGGGCTGGATCGGGAAGAACGGAAACCTCATTACAAAGGAAAGCGGCTCGTTCTATTTTATTGCAACGCTCATTACCGATCTTGAATTAGAATATGATGACCCTTTTGCAAAAGATTATTGCGGCACCTGCACAAAATGTATTGACTCGTGTCCTACTGACGCTATTCTTCCCGGTAAAGTTGTTGACGGAAGCAAGTGTATCTCGTATTTCACAATTGAACTGAAAGAAATGATGATCCCGGGGGAAATGCAGGGGAAATTTGATAACTGGATGTTTGGCTGTGATACTTGCCAGGATGTTTGTCCATGGAACAGGTTTTCAAAAGGTACAGACGAAACGGCTTTTATTCCGGTTCCCGAAGTGATTAACTTTTCACTTCATGATTGGGAGGAATTGACCGAAGAATCATTCAAAAGAATTTTTAAGGACTCTCCGATCAGGCGTTCTAAGTTTTCCGGAATAAAACGCAACCTCAAATTCTTATCGCTAACAACAAATCCTAAAGATCAAAAGTTCCAGCCGATCTTAGCCGATAATCTGCGTAAATGATAGTCAAAGCGGTCATTGGGATCCTGTTCGACCATGTAGGGATAACCAGCTTTTTCGCCAAGGTGTTTATAATCGTAAGCCAATTGGATGAGTAAAGCATCGTTCCCTTTTCCCATTCCGATCTTATATCCTAGGCCCGCACTCCAATAGAGACCGTCATAGGAATTTGTCTCAACATATCCCCACTCATTATGATAATCATCCATCTGCCAGGGAAAGTTTATGCCGATGTTTCCGGACAAATAAAAACTTCGTTTCTTGTTTTTAAGGAAGTCCCAATTAGCAGATGTGAAGACAGGGATGCTACGACGATAGTACCAATCGATACCTGCTCCCAAACCAACAAACCAATCATTGAATTTGACCCCGTTGATCGTTTGTAATTGCAGGGAGGATCCATGTTCACCTTCCAGCAAGCCCACATAATT
>DASYSW010000292.1:0-9359 GCA_036002905.1 Chitinophagaceae bacterium | reverse complement strand
TTTCTCAGCCAGGCTGCAAAAAATATACGGAAGTCCAAGTGCAGTAATGAAAATGAGGTAATGACCTGCAAATGCAGGCCAGGCGAGCATTTTCCGGGTGGTTAGCCACGATTCAAGTTGATAATGATAGTTAAGATAAATAAGAATCGCCGATTGTAAAGTACAAACAGTTAGTAATTTTTTGTCTACATACCGAAAGTAATCACGTATAAATCCGAATACTTCTTTCATTTAAAACGGGAAAATAATTTTTTTAATTATTATTTAAACTTTTTTCATACAATCCGTTCTTAAAATGCGTGATCAAATTCACAACACCAAAAAAGTATAGCCATGAAATCTCTTTCCATTAACCGGGCACTCGTCACTGCTTTGATATTCTTCCTTTTTGCATTTTTATTTTCCTGTCAAAAAGAAAATAGTTCGGCCACTTCACACGATGGAGTAACAGAACAGGATGCCGCAACATATTCTGATGAAAGTGCACAGGCGGATGAAAGCTTTGACGACATTGCCGATGTAAGTATGACCGCTGCAGATGCGGATAACACTGCAACCAACGGCCGCCTGAATCGTGATTACCTTCCTGATTTCGCAGAACTCCGTGCAGCCATCGGGCTTTGCGCGACAATTACGGTTACGCCCAACGACTCCACTTATCCAAAAACGATCACCATAGATTTTAGTGACAGCTGCGTCGGCCTCGACGGAAAACTTCGCAGCGGAAAGATCATCATCAACCTCACTGCCCCACTGCGCAAGCCCGGGTCGGTGCTGACTGTAACACTCGATAATTTCTACATGAATCATATCCACATTGAAGGAACAAAGACGATCACTAACCTGAGCGAAAATGGTGCAGTTAAATTTTCAGTACAGGTAACGGGTGGTAAAGTGACATTCCCCAGCGGAAGAGGATACAGCTACGAAAGTTCAAAAACCAAAGTGCAAGTCGCGGGCATGGACACAAAAATTTGTCGTGATGATGTATTTGAAATTACCGGTTCTGCAACAATTAAATTCAATAACGGCGTAGTCGTGAAGTTTGAAGTCGTTGATCCATTGATAAAAAAAGTAGTGTGCCCCTGGCTCAGTGATGGCACCTTAAAAATTTCGATCAATGATCGCGTATTAAAAATTGACTACGGTTTTCCACATAACGGTGACTGCGACAACAAGGCCCTGCTGACCTGGAATGACGGAAATAGTGAACGAGTGATCTTGTTACCCTAAGGTTAGAAGAGTTTTTGTTATTCGCTGGAATGTCCTGTTCAATTTTGGACGGGACTTCCTTTTCATGCACTCTCCTATTATTTTCCCTTTTTAAAATTTCGATTGATCCAAACGATCGCCTTTTTTACGTAATAGTCGTTATCATTCTCCAGGTTTTTCACAAGTTCCTTGATCTCTTTGTGAGTCTCTCCCTTTCGCGTATACCACTCGACCATTACTAACGATAATCTTCTCTGCCATGGATCCTTTGAACAATTAAGTTTCTTCGCAAGGTCAAAGATTAGTTTCTGATGCGTATGAACAATGCCTCTCAGAAACTGCATACCCAATCCATCGCACGCTGCCCAGTTGTCAATTTGTCTTGCAAATTTCTTAAATAAGGTCAGCACTCTTACCGGATCAATCTTTCCAACCTTTTCAATGATCTTTATGGCTATTATTTTTTCTTCAAGTGCGCCAGAATTCCAAAGGTCTGTCGCCAGGTCAAAGCCGCCTTCTTTATACTTCTTTGCCAATTCATTTAAAGCAGGAGTCTTTACGCCATATATTTTCTGCTTTCCCGGCACCATCTTCTGAAAAAAGTCAATATTGTCCTTATCAGACTTCCCGGCAAGTATTTTCTGTATCTCGTTAATTTGCTTCGACATGCTGACTCAATATCGCTGTCCTTATTTTATATTTCGCACAGATCTTTTCAGCCTTTTGTTTTAACTCCGCCTGGAATTCCTTTGAAGGGAAAGAATTTGTTCCATACATTTTTTCATATTTCGGGATCAATGATGGATCAAACCGCCTTAAAAACTCGCAATATAGCGTTTTGCTGTCGGCGGAATCTTTACCAAAGAGTGTCAAGCCACCCGCGAGAATATAATCTGCTCCATGATCCTTTGCCGAAGAAATTATTTTTTCCAACTCTTCTTCGGTGTCACTGATCCATGGCAGGATCGGGATAGCATTCACTCCACAGAGAAAGCCATGTTGTTTTAACTGTTGTAATATTTTTAATCGTTCTGGTGGCGGTGCAGCTCCTGGTTCAAGCATATTAGTGACCTGTTCATTCATCGATGAAACAGATACCGATAAAATGACTCCCCTGCCAAGGCTTGCCTTTAGGTCTTCGGGCAGAATAGCCGCTCTATCAATTCGCTTCAACAATTCGATATCTCGTAGGATTAAAGTTGATTTCGTGCTGATAAAAACCGGAAATCTATACTTCAAAAATAAATTCAACATTCCTTCTGTCAATCTCCGTTTTTCCTCATGATGCAAATAAGCATCGGTAGCCGATCCCACAACGACAATTCCATATTGTCCTTTCCTGGCCCTGGCCAGCAATTGTTTTTCTAACACTTTCAGTGCGTTTGATTTTACGGCCATCCCACTGTCCATATTCTCTCCGTATTTACTGCCGCGGATATAGCAATACAGGCAATTGCAACTACAACCTTCATAGGCATTCACCGAATACTCCGTCAGAAACCAGCTATCACGGTTCTTTTGTTTGTTGAGAACAGACTTTACCTGTTTTTCACGCATAATTAAAGATAAACGCTTTTTTTATTGAGCCGGGATGTCCAATTTTGTTGTAAACTACTACCATGCGGAGCCAAATTATTCTTGTATCCTGCCTGTTACTTTTCGCCAGCTGTACTTCTTCGAAACAGATCACCGAGCCTTCGCCTGGTTCGGTACCACAGTTAAAATTCTTAGGAGAATATGATGTCCCAAACGGGAAACAATTTAAGGGAACGACGATAGGAGGTTTGTCAGGTATTGATTACGACGCAAACAACGACATCTACTATATGATCTCCGACGACCGATCAGCCATCAACCCGGCGAGATTCTACACAGCAAAGGTTCATTTGAAGGAAAATCAAATTGATAGTGTCGAATTTATTGACGTAAAAACTTTTCTTCAAAGAGACGGCACTCCCTACCCCAATTCGACACAGGATCCTTTACATACCCCTGACCCCGAAGAGATACGTTATAACCCTTTAAAAGATGAACTCGTGTGGAGCAGTGAGGGCGAGAGAAGGCCGACCAATAACATCCTCGAAGACCCTTCGGTCGTCGCTATCGATAGGAATGGGAATTACAAAGACAGTTTTGAATTACCTGCAAATATGCATATACAAGCAACGGAAAATGGTCCAAGGCAAAACAGTGTGTTCGAAGGATTGGCTTTCTCTGCCGATTACAAGTATCTCTATGTAAGCGTCGAAGAGCCAATTTATGAAGATGGGCCGAGGGCCGGTGCAAATGATTCAGCTGCATGGATACGGATAATAAAATTTGACACAGAAAAAAGAAACCAGGTCGCCCAGTTCGCTTATAAGATTGAACCCGTGGCTTACGCGGCGGCACCTCCAAATTCCTTTAAAATAAATGGTGTGTCAGCCATTTTACCAGCCGGGGAAAACAAATTGCTTGTTGTGGAAAGATCCTTTTCCACCGGCAGACTTGCTTGTACCATTCGGGTTTTTTTGGCTGACGTGAATGAAGCCACAGATATTCTCAATACAAATTCTCTTATATCACAACCTGCCGCAAAGCCCGTTTCAAAAAAATTAATATTGAATATGGATGACCTTGGCCGCTATATTGATAATATTGAAGGAGTAACATGGGGCCCTGCGTTGCCAAATGGCCACAAGTCGTTATTATTTCTCGCGGATAATAATTTCTCTGCATTGGAAAGAACTCAACTTCTCTTATTCGAAGTAATTCCATAAGGAACAGTTTTTGAGAGTTAGGTTACATCATCATGAGCAATGGTTAAACTTATGGCAACGACTAAAGCAGCCATCAAAAAAAGGACCTCAAAAAAGCAAGCAAAGCAACCGGCCAGGAAAAAATGGTCGGGAGAAGTTACAAAACATAGTAATGCGCTGGATCTTGAAAAAGATGTCTTTAAAAAGCAAGATCCAAAAGAAATTGCACGATCATTGAAGCGTTCAGCAGAGCACAGCAAGAGAAAAAAGAGCGGACCCTATCAATCTGCAATGTCAATGCTGAACTTTTATATCAACCGGGCGGGAAAAAATTTAACGAGTACAGAAAAACAGCCATTAGAAAAAGCAAAAGATGAATTGAGGAAATTATTTCACAACAAAGAAGAATAACAGACCGACAAGTCCGTAAAAACAAAAACGCCTCCCATCTCCAGGCTTTGAACTTTGTTCCTGCATCCTGGCTACTACGCAATGTGGCAGGGAAATTGAACTCTTTGTTTTAAATTTTTTCTTATGATACAAAGAGATGGTTCGCGTATAAGCTTGTGGCAAAACGAAATCCCTGTTTATAAGCCCCACAACGATCCTGATATCGAAACAATTTATGATGTGGCAATTATCGGTGGAGGGATTACCGGCGTGAGTACTGCCTACCAATTGCAAACAGCCGGAAAAAAATGTATCATTATTGAAGCGAACAATTTATGTTTTGGAACCACGGGCGGCACCACAGCACATTTGAATACTTTGCTTGATGTACCGTACACAAGAATTATAAAAAATTTCGGCAAAGAAGATGCCCAATTGGTTGCGAAAGCAGCAGGAGAGGCAATTGATCTTGTAAAAACAAATATTAAGCAAAATGGAATTGATTGCGAATTTGAGGATGCCTCTGCCTATCTCTTTTCACAAACGCATGAACAAACGGAAGAACTGGATGAAATTGATGAAGCCTGCCAGGAGGTTGGCCTTGATGTCTCATACAATCTTTCGCTGCCTGTGAACATCACCTTTGAAAAAACGATTGAAGTGAGAGGCCAGGGAAAATTTCACCCGGTAAAATATGTATATGGTCTTGCCCGGGCCTTTGAACAGGCAGGCGGTGTGATCCTACAACACACTCGCGTAACCGGAATTGAAGACACTGACGGGATCGCGATTGAAACAGACAACGGGAATTTCAGGGCAGTAAATCTCATTTATGCAACGCATACACCGCCGGGAGTAAACCTTCTGCACATGCGATGCGAACCCTGGCGTAGTTATGCCATGTCTTTTACTACAAAAGACATGGAGTATCCCCGAGATCTTATTTATGATATGTATGACCCTTATCATTACATCCGCTCTCAAAAAATCAACGGGAAAGAATATTTGATCGTGGGCGGCGAGGATCATAAAACCGGCGACCGGGAAAACACCGAAGCAAGCTTTTTAAGACTGGAAAGTTATGTACGCAAGCATTTCAATGTACATGAAGTGCTCTTCAAATGGTCATCACAGTACTTCGAGCCTGGTGATGGTCTCCCCTACATTGGTCACTTACCGGGTCATTCTGGTAATATTTTTGTTGCCACCGGCTATGGCGGAAATGGTATGACATATAGCAGTGTAGCAGCATCTCTTTTAAAACAAATGATCCTTCAAGATGAAAGTCCTTATATAAAGTTATTTGACCCGAACAGGGTGAAACCGATCGCAGGTTTCACTACATTTTTAAAACAGAATATGGATGCCTTCAAAAATTTCGTAGGCAAATGGTTTGACAAAGAGAAACTCGAAGAATTTGCCGAGCTGGCTCCGGGCGAAGCGAGAGTGACAAAATACAGCGGTGAAAAATTAGCGTTATACAAAGATGAACAGGGTGAGCTTCATGCTTTAAGTCCTGTCTGCACCCACTTGAAATGTTCAGTAGCCTGGAATAATGCTGAACAGTCATGGGATTGTCCATGTCATGGTTCCAGATTTTCGTATGAAGGCAAAGTCCTTACGGGACCGGCTGATCATGACCTGGAAAAATGTGAAATAAGAACATTGGTTGAGCACGATTGAGAACATAGAATGTCCGGTAGAGACATGTCTTGTCTCTACCGCACGAATTGAGACCCGAAATTATTTAAAGATCCTCGCAAAAAAATCTTTCATATCATTCCAGGAAGCAGCATCTGCTTCCGCATTGTACTTCACAGGCATCTTAAATTTTTCACCATTTGCATCGGAAGCCGGGTTTGTAAATGCATGTGTGGCGTTAGGGTATTGTTTGAAGGTATAATCGGCACCAATAGAATCCATTTGCTTCTTGAATTTTACCACCTGGTCCGGTTTGACTAGGCTATCAGCCATTCCATGACACACCAAAATTTTTGCTTTCAACAAATCTTTTTTTGCAGGTGCACCAATGAGGGATCCATGAAAGCTAACAACACCTTTCAAATCGTCTCCTAGTCTTGCAACGTTTAATACAACGCCGCCGCCAAAGCAATAGCCAATAGCAGCTATATTGCTCGTGTCAGCCTGGCTAAATGTTTTCAATTTAGCCAGTGCAGCATCAAACCGGCTCTTAGTCATTTTTAAATCGTTATAAAACGGACCGGTTGCTTTCATGGCGTCACCGGGGGTCTCCGCTATTTTTCCATTTCCAAACATGTCAATAGCCATCGCTATGTAACCGAGCTCAGCCAATTTCCTCGCCCGCATTTTAGGGTAGTCAACTAAACCCCACCATTCAGGAACTACCAACACAGCAGGACGTTTACCTTCTTTGTTTGTATCATACACAACATAACCATCCATTGTGACACCGTTGGCTGTGTATGTCACATCTTGTTCTTTTAGGGAAGGAGCCCTTGCGGTTTCCTTCCTTGCAGAATCACTGGTAGAGGTCATAGTATCTGTACCTGAAGACGGAGAAGTTGAAGGGTTGTTGCAAGCAGACAAAAAAGTCAATGCAACAGTGGTCAAAAAAAATCCTGGTTTCATGGTTTGAGTGTTTACGACTCCTGATTCCATTGCAAAAAATTTGCCATGAGTTATGTATTTCATCAAGACCCACAAGCATTTGATGTAAAGGGTTTCACGCTAAATTCGAAAGATTCTACTTTGGCATTACTTAATTTATTTCCATGAGAAAAAAATATTTTTTTGTCGTCATGTTGTCCTTAGTGCCCATTTGCTTTTTTGCTCAGCATCCCTTCAAACACTGGACAGATGCAATAGAAACAAGGTATGACCATAAGCAACCAGTCATAAATTATATTCTGTCCATTGACTCCACCGACACCTCTTCATTCACAGTCGAAATGAGGATAAGAAATATTCCCGATACATTTTATGTTGCCATGGTGGCACACCCCGAATATGATGATCAATATTGGCAATATGTTGAAGATTTTAAGGTAGTAACCAAAAAGGGAAACGGGGAAGTACTCCGTAAGGATAGTGCTTTGTGGAAAATAACAGCCGGCGATAATGAAGTCGTTTTGCATTATCGTATCCATTTGCCCTCTTTACACAATGAATTTCGATCGGCATGGAGAGCATTTCTCTCTCCCTCCGGTGGGCTTGTCGGGGGACCACATTCATTTATGTATATAGTTGGCGAAACGTTAGCGCCCTCGTATGTTACACTCGACATCCCGCGTTCTTGGGAAATTGTAACAGGTTTGACACGCACATCCGACCCAAAAACCTTTTTCGCGCCATCAACAAACATCCTGGTTGATGATCCCATTTTCGTTGGCAAATTCAGAAGCTGGTTATTCAATATTGACGACGTGCCACACCGCGTAGTCTATTGGTCATTGCCAAATGCACAAGAATTCGATACGATCCGGCTCCTTTCCGGCATACAAAAAATAACCGAACAGGCATCCTTGCTCTTCGGGAGGTTTCCTTACCGTGATTTTACATTTATGCTGCAAGATGATGCATTGGGGTCATTAGAGCATAATAATTCTGTGACCGTGGGTGCACCCGTTATTCAACTTATTAGAGACATGGACGAAACGTTTGCAGAGATTGCTCACGAATACTTCCACACATGGAATCTTGTAAGGATTCGTCCTATCGAATATGGCGACGTAAATTATCAAACGCCGCCTTTGTCAAAGGGACTTTGGTTCAGTGAAGGCTTAACGATGTTTTATGCAGACCTGTTACTGCGCAGAGCAAGCTTGCCTGCTTTTGATTCGACAAGAATTGCCCACCTTGAACGCCTGATACGAAGATATTTAGCCTCACCTGCTTATTTGAAATATTCGGCAGAAAAGATCAGTCTTGCTTCCTATGGACCTGTTGGTATGTTAGGTGACTATTCAGCAAGTACTCATTTGCAGGGCGAAATATTGGGTGTCCTCCTTGATTTCATTATTCGAGATGCAACAGGTGGAGAAAAGTCCATGGATGATGTAATGAGAAAAATGCTGGAAAATTTCAGCGGGGAAAAGGGCTTTAAGTCGCACAATATTGAGGAAACTGTACACCAAATATGCGGCTGTGATGTGCATTCATTTTTCTCGGACTATGTTTTTGGAAGCAGGGAAATTGATTTTAATAAATATTTGAAACTGGCGGGACTTCAAATGAACGTGGCGCTGAAAGATGCGCGGGCGGGAGATGGAAAACCGATTCCCGATTTGCGGATCTATTCCTGGCAAAAGAAGGGTGAAGATTTTTTAAGGATTGTGATCACGAATCCCCAGAGTTGCTGGGGCAAAGCCGGTCTACATACCGGCGATATAATTAAATTGATAAAGGGAATTCCAATGAAAACGACAAATGATTTTCGACAGCTAATAAGAAATTTACAGATTGGTGATTCTGTAGCAATGGAAGTTGAAAAACCATCAGGAATACTAAAGATAAATGTTTTAATAAAGGGGTTTCAGCAACCCGAAGTTAAAATTCAACCCCTGGCAAACGCCTCGCAAAAACAAAAAAATTTATTCGCTCAATGGAACGATAGCGATACTCTTTTAAAAAAGAAGCTTCCATGAGGTCATGACTGGGTAAATCGAAGGGCTACAGTTTGTATTTTTAGTTATGTTTTCAAAAAATGAAATAGCCAGGTATTATGATCTGAGTGAAGTACACTATCGCAGGATCTGGAATCTCGATAAAAGCCGTTCACTTCACTATGGATATTGGGATGCTTCAGTAAAAAATTTTCATGAAGCACTTTTAAATATCAACAAGATTCTTGCTGAGGCCGCAGCAATCAGGGAGGGAGAAAATATTCTCGATGCAGGTTGCGGAGTTGGCGGATCTTCTATCTGGCTGGCGAAGGAAAAAAACTGCATGGTGACGGGGATCAGCTTAAATGAAAACCAGATAAACAAAGCGATTGCATTGGCAAAAACGTTTGGGGTAACAGAAAGAACTTTGTTTGAA
>DASYSW010000291.1:0-2635 GCA_036002905.1 Chitinophagaceae bacterium | reverse complement strand
GAGTTTTTTGCCTTCCTTGATCAGGTCCGCTACATTCACCATCTTAATTCCAAGATAATCCTCCGTAGCAAAAAAATCGATCCTTGTCTTTTGTTGCAATGGAAGCACCTCGAGAAGTATTACGTTTTCCGGGTCACAATCCTTAATAATGATTTCCTTGAGCAATTGAACATAGCTTTCCTTAGTGTAGCCGTGCAAATAACAATCAAAATATTCGGGAATGGGGAAATATTTTTTTGAGATCCCAGGATATAGAACTTGGTAAGCAAATATGGTTGGAAAGCCCTGCATTTCTATGAGCTGTGGTTCATACCGGCCTTCATGATTGACGCAAACACCAAAATCAAACGATAAAAAATGGCAATGATCGTTTTCATTAGAAACATTCAGATCTGCCGGTACGGCATCCCTGGTGTATTCTTTAAAACGCGGATCAACAATGAAGTCAACTATCTTTTCACAGCTGTCGAGCAGCTTTTTTTTGAAGGCCTGGTCAATGAAGATCGGCGTCTCCGCTACGCGAAAATCCAACTGCCCCGGATGAACATAGCTAAGCTCATTTAAGAATGCCTGGTATTTTTCTTCGGTAAAACTTTCGTTGAAAGCCTTCCTTAACGACGGGATCATTTGCTTGGTTTGGACGGGAAAGTTAAGAAGATTTGGTGTTCACCACATAGACCTTTAGGTCTTGTGTGTGGTGTTTTATTAATTAATCCGTGTCCCTAGAATTACTATGTACTACTGATTTTTTGTTCTTTGACATACTGGGATAGCAGATGGGAAGATATTTTGAAATTAGTGGAAAGAGACATACTGGGATAGCAGATGGGAAAATATTTTGAAATTAGTGGAAAGAGACGGGGTGAACTTTACGAAGACATAGGCTTCAGACCTACTATGTGTATTAGTCCCCGCCTCCTCCCACAGTTGCCAAGGCCCATTTAGAATATTAGTCCTTTATGACTATTAAAGGTCTTAGGCTAGGCAACTATTTTTAAAAAACTTAAACCTAAGTTATGAAACTTATTCACATCATTGGAGCAGACATCTCCAAAAAATCAGTCGATCTTTTTTGCCATGGGTTACATGAGCATTTTAAAATTAAAAATGATGTGAGCGGTTTTAAGACAATGCAGCTTTGGCTGAAAAAGTTAGAGCTGAAGATCAATGAGCTGGTGATCGTCATGGAGCACACCGGGTATTATTCCTTTCACTTTGAAAACTTCCTTCATCAAAATGAAATCAGGTTTTGCAAAGTCTCTGCTCTGGCTATTAAAAGGTCCCTGGGATTAGTTCGTGGCAAAAGTGACAAGATCGATGCGCAAAGAATTGCCAGATATGGTTATGAGAAACAGGACGAGCTTCACGCTCAAACTCCTATGGATGCTGAGTTGCACCGTCTTCAAATCTTAAACTCAAACCGAAATTTGCTTGTAAAACAGCGTTCTTCATTAATGTGCACGTTCAAAGAGCACCAGGTTATTTTGAAACAAAGTGATCCGATTATTCGGATGCAACTGCAATTGATTAGCGAGCTAAGCACACAGATAAAAATGTTGGAAAGACAAATGAAGGAGGTATTGGGTAAGCCAGGCGCAATTGCTGAGAACTTTAGATTATTGACCGGAATAAAAGGCATCGGTCTAATTGTATCAGTTGCCACTCTTATTAAAACAAAGAACTTTACCTGCTTTACCAACCGGAAAAAATTCTCATGCTACTGTGGGTCAGCACCTTTTGAACATAGCTCAGGTACAACCATCAGAAAAAAAACCAGAGTAAGTCACCTGGCGGATAAATCAATGAAAACCTTGTTAACGCAATCGGCAAAAACTGCTATCCAACATGACAAAGAACTAAAAGAATATTATCAAAGACGAACGCTAATGGGTAAATCAAAAAAAAGCACCATAAACATTGTCCGAAATAAATTGATTTATCGAATGTTTGCTGTTATCAAACGCCAAACGCCATTCATTCACCAATATCAAAAAACCGCTTAAAAAAACATTTTTTTAAATAATAACCTTAGAATACACATAGTTTCACATAGGAAGCCATGATTTGAATATAATCTATGTGCCCCTGTGTGCCTATGTTCCTATATGGTAAAAATCATTGTTGAATAGCGATATAAACGATGAACGGATTGCGACGCAACGAAGATCAATCAAGGCTCAGGAGCTGGTACCATAATAATAACCCTCATCGTTAACCTCAACCTCAACCTATTTCATATCTTCGCCGCCATGACGGAAAAAATCCTGATCCTTGACTTCGGCTCACAATATACCCAGTTGATTGCCCGCGCCGTTAGAGAAGCCAATGTGTACTGCGAGATCATTCCTTACCACACAACATTTGAATTTGAACCCGGATTGAAAGGAATTATTCTTTCTGGATCCCCATTTTCCGTGAACGATGAAAAAGCTCCTGATGTCAACGTGCAGGCATTCATAAAAAAGGTTCCAGTACTAGGAGTTTGTTATGGTGCGCAGCTGACTGCAAAACGTTTTGGGGGCAGAGTGGAAAAGAGCAACAAGCGCGAATACGGAAGAGCATTGCTACAAAAACAAAAGAATGACGTTTTATTGAAGGACGTCATGGAGAAAAGCCAGGTGTGGATGAGTCATGC
>DASYSW010000290.1:0-8657 GCA_036002905.1 Chitinophagaceae bacterium | reverse complement strand
AACAAGCTGAGAACAGGAAACATCCAAATGAATACGGAAACGACAAGAACTAAAGAGACGGTGATGTCGAAACCCCTCTTCAGTGACAGGTATGTCTTTCGGGAAGGTATAAGATAGTAGCTGGTGGTTAAATTCTCTTTCTTAGCCGGTGATTCTTTAACTGGGGGAGGAAGAATATTCGTATGATAATTCATTTCGTACAAGGCGGGTAATGAGTGACGGTTAAAAAATCGCGGACTACATTACAATCGGTATAAATTTTGAAATGGTTGCTCGTTGAATTTTAGTTTTTCGGCCGAAGAAGGTTTAATTTTAACCGCATGATTCCAGCCTTTGATATAAACCTGGCGCAAAAAAAAGCGGAGCTGGCCATTTTGAAAACACTTGTCTATTTTGACATTTTCGATTACCCGCTTTCTGAAAATGAGATAAAAAATTTTCTCGAATACGATATAAGCAATGAAATATTTTCATCCGCACTTCTCCAGCTTTCCTTAGATAAGATCATTTTCCAGGTGGGTGAATTTTATTCTCTTCAAAATAACCGGCAACGTGCAGAAGCAAGGCTGCAGGGAAATTTGCGGGCACAACCTCTCCTGGCCAAGGCGGCAAGGATTGGTGCCTTCCTGTATAAATTTCCATACGTGCGGGCAGTGGCCGTTTCAGGGTCGCTGTCAAAAAATTACGCCGATAAAAAAGCTGACATCGATTTTTTTATCATTACAAAAGCAAACCGCCTTTGGGTGGCAAGAACGATGCTTCATTTGTTTAAAAAACTCACCTTCTTAGTGGGCAAGGAGAATTTTTTTTGCATGAATTATTTCGTAGATGAAGAAGATTTGATCATTCCTGAAAAAAATATTTATACCGCTGTCGAGATTGTTACGCTGCTTCCATTGGCGGGAACTTTTACATTGAATAAATTTTTCGAAAAGAATAACTGGACAAAAAAATGGCTTCCCTGTTACGAATTCAAACGAAATTTGAAAACTGCAGAGCGAGGCTCGGGCTTTAAAAAATTCACCGAATGGTTTTTTAATGGCAGAACAGGGGAAAAATTTGACGCCGTTCTTCACCGGTGGACTACCCGGAGATGGCAAAAAAAAGAACAACAGGGGCGTAAAAATTCAAAAGGTAAAGTAATGAATCTTGTAACAGGAAAACATTTTTCAAAATCAAACCCTGAAACCTTCCAGGAAAAAATCCTTACACGGTACAATGATAAAATTGCATGGTATTTTCATTACCATCCCCACTATTTTGACTAGGGTTTTTTTATAAGGGAAATGATATAATAATCTCCCACAGATCTCCAGGGCCATTTTGATTTCCACTTTTCTTCCTTATCTTTTAGAGCCTTGAAAGTTTTTGGAAATTTTTCTGCAAAATTTTCGATGTAGGATGGCGGTACCAACGTGCATAATCCGTCTAAGGCCAGGACATCGAATTCATTTTTTAGACTTCGTTTGATAAATGAGGGATTATAATACCAGCAACGGAAATACTGTCCTTCAATATGCGCTTTCCTTCCCCGCGAACTGAAGAATCTTCGAAAAGCCGTTCTAAATTTTCCTTTAAAGAGAAGCGAGGTCTCCCAAAGACAGAATTTCGGTAAAAGAACTAGAGTAATGATACCTCCGGGATTAAGCAGTGTTGAAAATGATTGCAACACTTTATCTAACTCATTGGTACAATTTAACCCTGCGAAGTTTGAAAAGATAAAATCATAGGGTCCTTTATTTTTCAATGTTTCAAGTTGGGTAAAGGAACAAAGTTCATAGCTTACTTTACTGGTCAGAGAAGCAGATAAGATTTTTTGTGAGAGCATTTCCTGCATGCCCTTCGATATATCAGTTGCATGAACGGAATGGCCATGTTGAGCAAAGTAAACAGCGTCTTCTCCTGTCCCTGCATTCAGTTCAAGGATTGTGCTTTGAGGTTTTATAAACCTCTCAACATGATCTCTTACTCTTGTTCTCTTGTATTGAACAATTGTTTTTGCCGAATAGGTCTTATCAAACAAAGAAGATTGTTCGTTAAATGCTGCGGCCGCCTGCTGCCCGTAGACCATATCAGCGTTTTTGCTCATGCCGATGGATTTCTTTCAAGCAACGATAGTTTTTGCCGGGCCAGAAAAGTGGCAGGGGCGTAATAGACCAGTGAGGCTGCCTTCTTGAAGGTTGAAGCAGTAATTGCCACCGGCTTCCTTAAGATTTGTTTTATATTTTCTATCGCGATATGCATCCGATATGTTTTATGCACATACCTGTGCAACTGTTTGTAAAATGCAGGCTGGTAAGTATTTCTGAACATCAATGCTAATTCATCGGAGTCGGTCCAGTTAGCCTTATCCTTGAGATCGTTTTTTACCTTTTCATAGAACAACGTGCCAGGCAATGGATAAGATACAGAGATGCCTATCTCATAAGGCAGCAGCTCGTTGATCATTCGGATCGTTTTCTTAATGTCATCTTTTGTTTCACCCAGGTACCCGAACTGGATAAAAAAAGATGGATGAATTCCGTATTTTTTTAACAAGTGAGTTGATTCATATATCTGTTTTACTGTTGTTCCCTTATCCATGGCATCCAAAATTTTTTGCGATCCGCTTTCTGCGCCCATCCAAGCATTTTCGCAGCCGGCCCTGGAGAGATCTTTTATATATTCTTCCTGCAATAAGAGATCTGCCCGTGCCTGTATTTTAAAACGAAAATGAAGATTTTCTTTTTCAACGAGATCGGCAAATGCATGAACCCAGCCCGGTTTCAAACCAAAAATGTCATCGCAAAACCAGATATGATCAAATTTGAATTTTTCTTTCAATATTTTTAACTCACTTAACACATTTTCGGGAGATCTTGAGTTGTAGCGGTTACCATAAATTGGCTTCGCACACCAGTTGCACTTGAAAGGACATCCCCGGGTCGTTCCCATGTTCATTGAGAAATAACCTTTGTGCTTCAGCCACATTTTACGGTAAGGTTCCATGTCAATAAGATCCCACGCAGGGAACGGAAGGCTATCCAGGTCTTTCAATACATTGCGCCTTGCGGTTTTGATGACTGCTCCATCCTTTTTAAACGCGATGCCCTGTATCGTTAAAAGGTCATTTTGTTTTTGTGTGACGGCAGTGACCAGCTGCATCAACGTTATTTCTGCTTCTCCAAGTAAAATGAAATCTGCTCCCTCCTGCAAGTATTGCTCAAAATGATCAGTAGAATCTGAACTTGATACAATTACCGTACAACCCCTTTGCTTAGCCATCTTTATCATTTGAAAAGCCGCTTCACGCATATTGGTCAGGCACATTTTAGTAAGGTAGTTGAACCCATCATCATAGATCACAAAGAATTCCGGCCGGTGCTTTTCAATGGAAGGAATAATTTCATTTGCAGTTTCGGTAAACATGGTATCATGAAAAAAAACCCGGTGATCATTTTCTCTCATCAGCGAAGCGGCGTATAAAGTACCGAGCGGCGCATAGGGCTGTCCCGTAATCCATTGTTTGGGATCAAAGCGTAAAAAATAAGAATGGGTAAATAAAATCCTGCTCATACATATAAATTAAATCAACTTAAGCTTGCTCCGGGTGGAAGATTCAAATAACAAACGCATTTGACGCAAGTGCTGTTCGTGTCCATATTGAGATCCCTTCTGAACCGGATGCTCTCCTTGCTATTCAAAATTTCTTCTAATGAATTATTCCTGATATTCCCCATGGGTTTATGAAAAAAACAAGGTCTTACTGTACCATCGGCCTCAATGACTGTCGATACCCACGGTGCATTGCATTTTTTGTAAGGAAATGGATTAAGGTTATAAAAGGCCGCATAATAATCGTATATCTTTCTGAATTTGGCTGGTGACTCAGCGATAAAGCGGGATTCAAAATCTTGCTTATAATTTTCAACGATCCAGTCAAGTATCGTTGATAATTCATCCAATTCATTTTCGTCTACCAGGATCTCATGCTGCCTGTCCTCGTTCCAAAGCACTTCACGGTTAAATGCATGACTGCTTACATCGGCAGGTAAAAAACTTATTTGATCTAACCCCATTTCTTTTGCGCTGTCAATAATTGAACTCCAAACCCTGAAATTCAATTTATGAATTACCGTCCTTGCAGTGATCTTGAATTTAGGATCAACACCTTTTATAACCTGCACACCTTCTTTTAATTTTTGAAATGCATGGGGAATATTGCGGATATGGTCGTGTACTTCTTCATTTCCGTCCAGAGATACAATGATATTATCGACCCACGTCAGTATTTGATCAACATTTCTTTTGAGCGATAGCCCGGTCGATAATAAACTGACCTTTATATTCTGCTGGCGAAGAATTTCACAGAAGCTGAAAAAATTTGGATTCAGCAAGGCTTCACCCCCGGACATCAACACTTCCCGGGTTCCGAATTTCTTTAATGCCGCGAGCAGTCCCCGAATGTCATTCTCTGTGAGCTGTTTGAGATTCTTATTGTCCTTCCAGATGTCACACATTAAGCATTGGCAGTTGCACGCACTGTGAGGCATTAGTATCACGATCGGCAATGCCCTGATAATATCGGTTTGCAGAGTTCGATAGCGCTGAAAACTGTGATATAGTGACTGCTTAAGCATATATACAGATCCAGGGAAATGGGTTTTTGTTTTTGATAAACCTGTTACGAAATAGGTCAGGATTGTAGAATAATTTATGAATGTACCGATCCAACTCGCCTGTGCAGTGATGAAAATAATATTCCGTCATTTCAGCAAATTGTAAAGAATGATAGTAATCAAAAGACCGCTTGCGCGCCGTCTCAAGTTCAGATGGTTTGTAAAAATGAGAATCGAGAATGTGGATCTCACCTCCCGTATCTAGTAGCTCCAGGGCCCTGGGGATTATGTCTTCAAGAGAGCGAAAATATTGTATCGAGGCGGCAAATATGATTGCATCGAATTTTTCATTCCTGATCTTTTCGTTTTCAATGCCACCATAAAAAAATTCAATGTTCTCCACATGATCAAAAACTCTTTTGGCCTGGTCGAGTTCCGTTTTGTTGATGTCGATTCCCGCTACATTACTGCCAGGGATCTTTGAGAGATGATGACAAAGCCAACCGTTTCCGCAGCCTACTTCCAGGATATTAAGTTCAGTTTTTTTATTGCTGAGATGCTGAGTTAATTTGTCACAGGAGATTTTTCTGAGCTCCCACTCTTTGTAATGAGGATGTGATCGTTCAATTTCCGGCAGCCATTTCACCTGCTCGTCCGTGTAGAGCCGATTTTCTTTCCTTCTCAGTGAAATATACCTTTCTTCAAAATTGTCCGATACTATCATTGGCCTAGTTCAATATTGTAAATAAAATTTTTTTCGATCATATTCCTCTTTAATGAAACCAGATTCATATGATACCCGTTTTCGGTGGCAATTTGGGTTATCATTTTTATATCGCAGGCATCGCATAACACCATCAATATTCTTGTTTCCGCATGGATGTAATCTCCAAACTGGGAAAATAATTTTCTAAAATATTCCCCATTGCTGCCGCAGTTCCAGGCATAGTCTGCATACGAGGCAGGATCTTTTTTATAATAAGGTGGATTGATTACGATAATGTCAAAAAGCCGGGCAGGTATTTGATCAAAAAGGTCTGACCTGACGATCTCTATCTGCACATTGTTCCGGCTACTGTTTTCTTTCAAACATTCAACAGCGACCGGGTTAATATCTGTAGCAGTAACAATAGCTCCTTTCTGTGCCGCGTAGATCGATATCAAACCACTCCCGGCGCCCGGTTCTAATAATTTTTTGTTTTGTAATGGCCAACCTTTTATTTGATCCAGCAGTAAGTGCGTACTGAAGAAGAAACCTGGATGAAAAACGGATGAAGGGACGTGTAAGCGGATATTCTTGTACCGGTACCCTCTTGTTTTTGAAAGATACTTTCTTAAAAATGGTTGCCAGGTGGAACCCAAAATATATTTGACGGCTGTGCTCAAAATCCTTCAATTTCAGGTTGACGATATTTCCATAGAATTTGCAATGCTTTTAACTCGTACGGTTTCGCGTATACGCCAGTTTTATATCTTATAGACGAAAGCGCATGCAAAAACTTCTTTTTGGATTTACTTAGTCTTATATCTGAAACAGTTGGGTAGTATCCATTCAATACAGTTTCAAAATCCTTTATTTTATCGATCATCTCCGGAGTAAGCCAGGGTGTCAAAGGATTTTTGCGCAAGTCAAATGATTCCCAATGAGGGCTGATCCAATCCTCCAGTTTTTCGGGAAAACGAAATCCCGTTTCAAGTACCTTATTGTACATCTCCGAACCTTCAGTAGGCACCGGGCTGTACACATAAATAATGATCTCCGTCTTTGGATTTATCGTTTTTATTTCTTTGATGAAGGCGATGTCCTGGTCAATTTGCATCATAACCTGCTCAGGAGTATCCCCCGGTGTACCCAATACAAAAGAATATTCAGGAATAATGTCAAATTTGGCCATACGCGCCGCAAAAGCGCGGATCTGTGCAGCCGACTGGGTGCCTCCCTTGTCCATTTTTTTTAATATCTCGTCATTACCTGTCTCGGCCCCAAAAAATATCATTCTACACCCAGCTTCCCTCATCAATGCCAGTGAGTGGTCGCTGTATTTGTCAATTGTATCGATCCTTCCTTCGCCCCACCAGATCATACTTTCATCCTTGATAAGATTGGAAAATTCAACGACCCGCTTTTCAGAAACAAAAAAATTGTTATCGTGAAACTCGATGGCGTTTCCCCCAAACCGCTCTTTTAGATATTTAACGTCTTTATAAATCAGCGAAGCAGATTTTCCTTTCCATCTTGCATTGTATATGGGAACGACTGCACAAAAAGAACAAGTGAATGGGCAACCGAAACTTGAATGATAGGCAATGGTTTTTGTGCCAAGATATGTTTTGCCGAGATAACGCTGGATAGGATAAAAGCTGTTTAATTTTTCGTATGGAAGAGCCGGGAGTTCATCCTGGTTGTATAGCTCATCTTTTTTTGTCCTTACTATTTCGTTTCCTTTTTTAAAGATCAAATTGTTGATCTGGTCATAAGGTTCATCATTGTCCAGCGCCTTCAAGAGATTTGGAAAGGATTTTTCGCCGGGCCCATTCACAACGAAGTTTACATAACCCGAATTCAAAACGACTTTGGGCTGATTCGAAGGAAAATAGCCGCCCCAAATAATTTTTATGTGTGGAAACTGATCGCGAATTCTTTTTGAAATGGGAATAGCCTGTTTTAACTGGGGGCCGGGCATACAGGTAAGACCAAAATAATCGAATGTACCCTGTTCCAGGTAATTGAATATTTTTTCAGCCGGATCGGATTCCATGTTGCCATCCACGATCGCATAGTCGAATATCCCATCAATAGAAGCTGCTATTGAAAGAATGGAGTTTGGAATTCGAGGTTTCGAATTGGCGCTACGAGGATTAAATAGCAAAACTTTGGTCATCAATAAGAATTGTTGCCGGTTGTTTAATCTTATCGCATTATTTACCCATTAAGTTGCTTGAAATCCGATACTTATAATTCCGTTAAATATTGTAATAGATCTTTTTTTAATAAGCTTCCAGTTATGCAGGCGAAAATGCAAAGATAACTTTGAACGCCTGCTTCAAGACAAAGCTTCTGCCAAAATTAATGTTTTGGTTTCCCTGCACTTATCAAACCTTGAGTATGGCTACCTTAACAAATAATGACCGGGTAACCCTTTATGGTACCTCCACGTGGCATAGCAGTTATGAATATGCGAAAGGGTAGACAGTTCCGTGCTAACAACCTGGCTGGATACAATTTTATAAAGTAATAAGTTGTGAATGCCATGTTCAAAAGAATCAACCAGTTCCAATTCCCGGTAGCTCAACACCGATCCTGGCAGTGGCAGGCTTAAGGCCTTCGAAAGCGCTTCACTGAAAAAAAAATTCTCTTTTGGTTTTAATTGCTGCATATGGTTTTTACCAAGGCTGTAAACCGTCTTGTAAGCCTCGGAATGTACTTGTGAAATAACGATCCTTCCCGCACTTTCCACCTGTTTACATGCTTCGCCTCCATGCCGGAGAGAGCTGACATAATATTGATCATTGACCGGCCCATGGAGATCTGTAGGGAATAAATTATACAATCCGCCGGAGCCGACCGTAACCAATGATATGATCCGCGGGATTGAATAGGCGATTTGCACCTGCTTATAAAGATTTTTATTGAGGAATACATTTCCCGTTTTTCGATTATAGAGCTGGTTATTCAGCCCGACGATATACTGTCGAAAGACGGGAAGAAATTGATGCTCTCCCCGAACACCTTCGTAATAGTAAATCTCATTGTTGCCAACTTTTTGTTTTTGTATGAACCTCAAAGAAAGCTCCGCAAGGGCATCTCTTTCTTTAAAAAAATCGTTTGGTTGAAGAGAAAGCTGGCTGAAGGCAATTTTAATAGTGAAAAACGGTTCTTTGAATTCAGATGAGTTCAATGTAAAAATGAGTGGACTATAGCCCGTAAATAAATGTTCATTCGTAATATCTTTAACGATGTAGCTGTCATTAACAAAGTAAGCGTGTAACGGGTTTTGAAAAGATTCTTTAGCTAAACACAAGTATTCCTGCCGATAATGAAGGCCATTAAGTTTATTA
>DASYSW010000289.1:0-11190 GCA_036002905.1 Chitinophagaceae bacterium | reverse complement strand
AACTGTCATTGTCTTTGTTGTAGATCTTTCCCTTGTAATAGTAGCATACGGATGGTCTAAAAGGCATAATCCACACCCTGCCTTTTGAATCTACAAACAGTTTTAGAATTTCATTGTCCGGTAAGCCATCCTTCGTTGTAAAAGTTTTAAAATTCTTCCCATCAAACCGGCTCAGTCCATTTTCAGTGGCAAACCACATAAATCCTTCTTTGTCCTGGATGGCATCATATACAACCGAACCTGCGAGTCCATCCCGGGTGTCGTAGCGGATAAAACTGTAATCCTGCGAATAAGAATGAAAGGCAACTATCGATAGCAAAAGCTGGAGAACAATTCTAAAACACCTACAGGCAAGCATCAGCAGTTGGTTGGCACTTCGGATGAGGAAATTGTATTCGTCGTATGAATCTGAACGCTTAAGACCGCCGTCCATTCTACGGCCAAATATAGCATTTCAACCGAAGAAATCTGGAGGCCACTTTAGTGTTGATGGAGATCAAAAAAACTTTCCTATATAAAAAACGGATAAGGTTTAATTGGACGGTGGTTTGTGAGATTAAAACTAATTAAATCAAAATAACATACAAGAGGCAGTTAGCAAGCGTGTCATATTTCTTAGTAAACGTGCTAAAAAGAGGTATAATCGTGCAGGCAAAATCAATTCCTAATTGGTTTTCCTGCCTTTAATACGGACTGGATCCGCTCCAGGGTTTTTCTTTCACCGCAAAGGGATAAAAATGCTTCTCTTTCGAGATCGAGTAAGTATTGTTCACTTACAAAACTCGGTTCGCTCAGGTCGCCGCCGCACATGACGTAAGCTAGTTTTTTCGCGACGACCACGTCGTGTTCCGTTGCGTAGTTTGCCCTCCACATCCCGTTGATGCCAGCATATAATGCGCCCAAAGCAGAGCGACCTAATACTTTTATGTCCTTTCTCTGAACCGGCGTTGTGTAACCGCTATCAGCCATTTCGATCACTGATCTTTTTGCTTCGGCAATCCGCCGGCTTTGATTGAGCACCACTTCGTCATGCCCTTTTCTGAAAATACCAAGGTCAAATCCCTCGAATGCAGATGTGGCAACCTTTGCCGTTGCAATTGTAAGAAAACGATTCTTTAAAGTGATCGTTTCTGGTTCATCTTCGTGCATTTCATCCGATGCCCGGAGTGTAAATTCTTTCGTTCCACCACCACCAGGGATCACTCCTATGCCTAACTCAACAAGACCAATATAAGTTTCGGCCGCAGCACAGCATTTGTCAGCATGCAAACTCAATTCACAACCACCGCCGAGCGTTAAGCCGTGAGGCGCGACAACTACTGGCACCGACGAGTACCGCGCCCTCATCATTGTGTTCTGGAACGCCCGAATTGCCATGTCCAGTTCATCGTACTCCTGGTCAATAGCCAGCATAAAGATCATTCCGACATTGGCGCCAGCCGAAAAATTTGCACCTTCGTTAGCGATCACTAATCCCCTGTAGTTTTTTTCTGCTTTGTCGATAGCGGTTTGTATTCCCGCCACCACATCACCACCAATACTATTCATTTTGGTTGACCATTGCAGGCCAAGAACATCATCACCCAGGTCAAACAGCTCGCAACTTGCATTTTTCCATACCAGCTTATCCTGGTAATTACTCATCATTATGAAAGAATCCGAGCCCGGTATCGGTTTGTACGTTTTAGAGGAAGGATCATAAAATAATTTCTTCCCGTTTTCAATTTTATAAAACGATTTATTTCCTGCTCCTATCATTTCATCTACCCATTGCGCAGGTTTATAACCCGCCTCTGTCATTGCTTTCGCAGTTTTGTCAACTCCCAGCACATCCCAGCTTTCAAATGCGCCGATCTCCCAGCCAAAGCCGGCCATCATTGCATCATCGATCCTGTAAATTTCATCACTGATCTCCGGTATGCGATGTGAAACATAGGAGAACAAGCCATAATGAAAGTGCCTGTAAAATTCGCCGGCTTTATCCGGGGCAGCAACAAGCATTTTCAATCGTTGCTTCAGATCATCGACAGCTTTTGCAGCATCTGCACTTGCAAATTTTGGTTTGACCCTTGGCCTATACTCTTGTGTTTTTAGATCAATGGTATAGATCTCTTTCTCCCCTTTAGGGGATGGGGGCATTTTCTTAAAAAATCCTTGTCCGCTCTTTTCTCCCAGCCAGCTATTCGCAACCATTTTGTCAAGCCAGGCCGGAATTAAAAATGTTTCTCTTGCTTCATCATTTGGACAATTCTCGTAGACACCTTTTGCCACTTTTACCAGCGTGTCAATCCCGACAACATCCGCCGTTCTAAAAGTTGCAGATTTCGGCCGCCCAATAATAGGACCTGTCAATGCATCTACTTCATCGATCGTTAAGTTCAATTTGTCAACCAGCTTAAACAGGGACATGATCCCATATACACCGATGCGATTAGCAATAAATGCAGGCGTGTCCTTACACAACACAGTTGTTTTGCCAAGATACAGGTCGCCATAATGCACCAAAAAATCAACAACCGATGAATCAGTACCAGGTGTCGGGATTATCTCGAGTAGACGCAGGTAACGCGGAGGGTTGAAAAAATGCGTCCCGCAAAAATTCTTTTTAAAATCTTCGCTTCGTCCCTCACTCAACATGTGAATGGGTATACCTGAAGTGTTGGACGTGATCAGCGTTCCCGGTTTACGAAACTGTTCCACTTTTTCATATACTGACTTCTTGATATCAAGGCGCTCTACAACCACTTCAATGACCCAGTCGCAGGCGGCAATATCTTTCATGTCATCATCGAAATTGCCGGTTGTTATTTTCTTTACGACATCCTTGTAGAAAACAGGAGACGGGTTTGATTTGATCGCCGCCTGTAATGAGTCATTCACGATCTTATTCCTGAGTTTTTTATCCTTGCTTTCCGCTGCTTCTTTTGGCACAATATCCAACAACAAAACCTGGACACCAATGCCGGCGAAATGGCAAGCAATTCTTGAACCCATTACCCCGCTTCCGAGTACAGCGATTTTTTTGATTGTTCTTTTCATAATTAATTTTCTCACTGATTTCACAGATGAGCATGGATTTTTTATATGTCTTGTCAGTGAAAATCTGTGTAATCTGTGAGCAACGATCATTGACGTCCATCTTTAGCTCACTGATTTCACAGAGGTACACAGATTTTTTTAATTGATTATTCTGATTATACTCTCCTTATTTTTTTAGCGATGATACATTAAAATTTATAAGCAATCCCAGTTTTTTATTGGTCAATTTTAAATAGGTAAGTAACTGTTTTTTATGCACATCATGTAAGGCTTCTACCGATTTTACTTCCACTATCACTTCATTTTGAACAAGAATGTCCATCCTAAATCCAAGCTCCAACATTATTCCATTGTAAGTGACAGGAACACCCAACTGCGTTTGTACTGATAAATTTAGCGCCGAAAGTTCATAAGTGAGCGCTGCAACATAGACGCTTTCCAATAAACCTGGTCCAAGGGAGGAATGGACCCTGAACACCGCCGCCCTGATCTTATACGAAAGTTCATTCAGGTAACGAAGATCCATGTCTGTGAAAATCCGAGTAATCTGTGAGAGGCAGAGAGCTCTTTAAACGCTCGTTTCATGTTTGTTTCTCACTGATTTCACGGATGGGCACGGATTTTTTCAGCAATTCATATCTGTGAAAATCTGTGTAATCTGTGAGCATTTGCAATTTTTTAATCACTCTTTTCGTGTTTGTTTCTCACTGATTCCACGGATTAGCACAGATTTCTTCATTAGTCGCATCTGTGAAAATCTGTATTTCACGGATGGTTGTGAGCCCAAATAAAAAGCCCCGGAAAGGGCCGGGGCTTTCTTTATGATTTGCCTGTTATTTTTTCGGAGAAGCGAGTCTTTTTCTGTATTGGTACACTATGTTTACTTTGCCGTCCTTGTCCAAACCCCAGGTTTCCATGATCGCAGAAGAATCTTTCTTTCCTTTTTTATCAGTCACCCTTTCCTCGCCCCAAATTAATGCCCAGTTTTGATTTTGATCTTCAGGCTTTGAAGAGACATTGTTCATCAGGCTCTTTGCTGACATTACAGCATCGATAGAGCTGGTGATTGAAGCTTGGCTATCCCGTACCTTTTGAGCCATGGCCAGCGCACTATCTCTGCTTGCGTGCATCATAGTTCCATCAGAAAAATAAAATGTAACGGTGTCAGCAAATGAGTTCTTGCTGTCCATGAGCCGGTTGTTATCCCAGTCTTTCCAGAGCTTTAAAACGGTTTCCGCATTCTTGGGATCACCAATCTCAAATTTGGATGAATAAACCACCGGGTAAGGAGAATTGATATCCGCCATTGTCTTAGGAGCAGCAGTAGCGGTAGTGTCAGTGTTCATTGATTCAGTTTTTGCTTTATCGCCACTGCTATTGCAGGAAGCAATAAAAGCCATGGAAGCGATGATGAAAATTTTTTTCATAATAATTGATTTTTTGTTAATGACTAATGCAGGAGGAAACGGAAATAGCTCAAAGGGTAAAAGATGGGAACAGTTTTCGAAGATAGAAAAAAAATAATATTAACTAACCCCGGCTCCTGAATTAATTATTTGCTCAGGATTTACCAGGTGAAGCTTTCCATTTTCATCTTCAGCAGAAAGGATCATACCATTGCTTTCAATTCCTTTTAATTTTCTCGGCGCAAGGTTGGCTACTATTACAACCTGTTTTCCCACCAGGTCGGCAGGATTAAAGTGCAGGGCTATTCCTGATACAATTGTTCTTTTTTCAAACCCAAGGTCAACTTCAAGTTTCAAAAGTTTATCTGCCTTTGCCACTTTTTCTGCCGATAGGATGGTCGCCACCCGCAGGTCAAGCTTTGCAAAATCATCATACTGGATTTCCGGTTTCCTGCTTGCCTGTCCCGTAGGCACGTTGCTGGCTTCTGGCTTCTGGTTGCCGGGAACTGGTAATTGGGAACCGGCAACCGGTTTGACTAGCCCTGCTCTCAACTTCTCTACCTGCGCCTTTACTTCTTCATCTTCGATTTTCCGAAATAATAGTTCAGGGGGTCTCAAACTATACCCAACGCTTAATAGTTTTAATTTACCTGCATTTTCCCAATCCAGCATTTTGTCAACAACCTTCATCAGGTGCAGCATTTTTCTTGCACTCGTTGGTAGAAACGGGTTGATCAATATCGCAAGGTTGGCGGTGAGTTGAAGGCATAGGTGCAGGCAGTTGTCAATGAGTTGCTGGTCACTGGCAGCCGGTAACTGGGAACCGGTAACTTTCTTCCACGGCTCTTTCTCCTGCAAATATTTGTTTCCCTTTCTTGCCAGGTCGATCACTTCAAACAACGCATCACGAAAATGAAATTCTTCAATGGCATTTTCCGTTTTGACCTTTGAGTTTTGAATTTCTTCAATTAGCGTTCTATCGGCATCATCCAGGATGTCCTCATGCAGTTTTGGTACTTTACCTCCGCATAATTTATGCATCAGCACAAATGCCCGGTTCACAAAGTTTCCAAAGATGGCAACAAGTTCACTGTTGTTCCTATCCTGGAAATCTTTCCATGTAAAATCGTTGTCCTTCGTTTCAGGCATATTAGCCGCAAGTACGTACCGCAATACATCTTCACAACCCGGGAAATCTTTTACATATTCATTTACCCAAACGGCCCAGTTGCGGCTGGTTGAAACTTTTTCTCCTTCGATATTTAAAAATTCATTGGCAGGTACATTATCAGGCAACACAAATCCTCCGTGCGCTTTCAGCATGGCAGGAAAAATAATGCAATGAAAAACTATATTGTCCTTTCCAATAAAATGAAGAAGCCTTGTATCTTCCTTACACCAATAATCTTTCCAGTCATCGGTCAATTCTTTTGTTGCACTGATATAGCCAATGGGTGCATCGAACCATACATACAATACTTTTCCTTCTGCGTCTGGTAATGGAACTTTTACACCCCAGTTACTGTCTCTTGTCATCGCGCGACTCTGCAGACCGTTATCCAGCCAGCTTTTGCACTGACCATATACATTATTCTTCCATTCTTTGTGCCCGTCAAGTAGCCATTCTTTCAACCACGACTCATAGTTCTGTAAAGGAAAATACCAATGCTTTGTCTTCTTCTTTACCGGCACGGCATCACTCAGCGTGCTGCGGGGATTGATCAGTTGTTCCGGTGATAAGCTGCTTCCGCATCGCTCACATTGATCACCATAGGCATTTTCATTTCCGCAAACAGGACAAGTGCCTGTGATGTACCTGTCAGCTAAAAATGTCTTTGCTTTTTCATCATAGTACTGCTCGGTCTCCTTTTCTTCAAACAAACCTTCATCGTACATTTTTTTAAAAAAAGCCCCAGCTGTTTCGTGATGGATTTTATTGGAAGTGCGGGAATAGATGTCAAATGAAATCCCCATCTGCGCGAAACTTTCTTTGATCAGGGCGTGGTACTTGTCGACGATCTGCTGAGGGCTTACGCCTTCCTTCAGCGCACGGATCGTGATCGGAACACCATGTTCATCACTGCCACAAACAAATTTTATGTCCGTTTTTTTTGCCCGCTGGTATCGCACATAAATATCCGACGGTATATACACTCCGGCCATATGACCTATATGCAGAGGACCATTGGCATAGGGTAGGGCTGCGGTAACGAGATATCGTTTAAAGTCTTTCATTTTATGAGCGGATCTTTATTGCTACTATTAAACTTCTGTTGCGTCGCACTCTTGTGCGTTCTGAGCGCTACTCAACAAATAAGTTTGCAAAAATACCAGCAATCGCCTTCAACACCAAAACCACGGTAATTTGCCGCAAAGTCGCAAAGACACGAAGAATCGCAAAGAGATTCATAAAAACTCCTGTTACTTTGCGTCTTAGTGCCTTAGTGGCATTAAAAAAATCTTCTAAACTTAAAGCATGATTGCTACCCCTCCTTATTTACAAAAAGGTGATGTCATCGGCATTGTTTGCCCTTCGGGATTCATGCCCGTTGAAAAAGCTTCTGAATGCATTCGTGTATTGAACGAGGAATGGGGGTTTCAGACAAAAGTTGGGAGGACGCTTGGAAATGCGTACAATTATTTTTCAGGAACAGATGAGGAACGGCTGAATGATTTTCAGCAAATGCTGGACGATGACGAAGTAAAAGCCATTCTCTGTGCGAGGGGGGGATATGGACTAAGCCGCATCGTAGACAAAATTGATTTTAAAAAATTCAAAAAACAACCCAAATGGATCATTGGTTACAGTGACATCACCATACTCCATTCACATCTTTATTCCAACTATTATATTTCATCGATCCATGCGCCCATGGCGGCGGCTTTTAATGATACGGAGTACACCAATCGCTTTGTGCAATCACTGCACCATACACTGGAAGGGAAAAAAATAAAATATAGCTGTGAGCCGCACGAGTTCAATAAAAAAGGGGAAGGCATTGGTGAACTGGTTGGCGGTAATCTAACACTTCTTGCTCACCTCGTCGGAACAGATTCGGACATCAAGACAAGAGGAAGAATATTGTTCCTCGAAGACGTGGGAGAATATCTCTATAATATTGACCGCATGATGTACCAGTTAAAGAGAAGTGGCAAATTGTCAAAACTGGCCGGACTTATCGTAGGTGGATTCACGGAGAGTAAAGACACCGAACGTCCATTTGGCCAAACCGCATATGAGATCATTCGCGATGCTGTAAAAGAATTTGATTACCCTGTTTGCTATGGATTTCCTGTAAGCCACGGAAAGGAAAACTATGCCTTAAAGATCGGCGTGGGATATAAGTTGGAAGTGAGGAAATCGAAAGTGGTGCTGGAAGAATGATTTGATGAATGGTGAATGGTGAGTGAGTTGCGAGTGGGAACATTGGGAACTCACGACCGACGACTAACGATTGACGACTCACGATTCACGTTTGACGAGTTACTTCAATTCATAAACAATTACACTCACCGGCCCCAGTTTGTCTTCAATCCCTTTTACAGATTCATGGTTTACATTGTAAGCGGTAAGATAGCTGTTGGCCAGGACGTATAATTTGTTTGCCATTAATGCAGCAGTGGTTGGTTCGTGAAAGAGATCATTTCCTTTATCAATTATTTTTTCGCTGATGATCTTATCCCCGGCATCATTTAAAAAATATTGTACAATGGCATTGTCCTTATTTTCTGCTGCGCTGTTGTAGACACCAATGATGGTGTTGTTCCAATATACAAGCCCATCGAGGTTGTAGGCCTTTACCGAATCTGCATAGCCTGTGAGCAGTGATAATTTTTTTGAAGAGGGATCCAATTGGATCAACCCATGACTGTACGTAGCAATATAGATCTTGCCCTTTGTATTAAAGCAAATCCCGTTTGGCCAGGCAATCAGCGAATCCCGGAGAAAGATCTTCAATTTTTGTTTTCCCGGATCGACTTCATAGATCGATGAACCATAGGTGTCCGTTATATAAACTTTGCCATTGGGGTGCAGAATAAGATCATTCCACAAATGCCTCGCTGTATCCCTGAGAACGTACTGTTGCATTGCAGCACCCGTTGCAAGGTCGAATGCATGAACCTTTGACACAAACCAGTTATCCTGCTTCTCATTTGAAACGGCCCACAGCCAATGTTTCTTTGCATCTATCTTCATCCCAAGACCTTCCAGAAAACCATCCTTGTTCGTGGTGATAAAATCTTCGTGCGTTCCATTGGGGTCAATGGCGATAATTTTTTTGTGTGCAATACTGCTTACGTAGATCGTTCCTTTGACCGGGTCAATTGTGATGCCTTCCGGGATGACGTCTTTTTCAGTTTTTGTAGAAATTACCTTCTGGTTGTTTTGAGCGAAAGCAAAAGCAAATGACACCAGGCTTCCCGCCACGAGCAGATATTTTTTCATTGTATACAATTATCGGTAACGAAAATAACACTTCAAGTAAATGAAGAAATACCGGTGATCGACCACCAAGGTCAGCGGCTCAGCCACCTGATCATTCATCACTCATTACTCATTATTCATCCCTTATTAGCGACTACCCCATTCACCATTCACCATTGACCATTCACCTTTTGATAATTTATAAAAAATTGACCTGAATTAACCAGTTTGGTAAAATTACGTTTGACAATTCGGAAAAAGTCCTCTACATTCGTTGCTCATACTAATAATCCCCACCCACGATTTCTTCCACTTTCCTTCGAATACCTTGCCCAATCATTACGATTTAATTTTTATTATTGACGATTCCAACATGAATTCTCTGGTATTCTAGAATTAACTGCTAATTATCCCTCGAAATTCCATCCCGATTCTCGGGACTTGATCCAATTATTCTGAGAGATCAGAATGATAACAATTGTTTTTCCTTAACATAATTGTTCATGGAGAAAAATTTTACGCTGATGAAAACATTGACTGCTTTCCGTGATCTGCTTTTTCCCCGTAGCAGAAAAAATTGCCGCACAGTAAATAACAATCAAACATCAACGGCAGGATGTGGCACAGGAAAAGTAAATAACCTTTTAATATGTGTAAATGATGCGAAGCAACCCGACGCATCATTTTTGTTTTTTAATAAGTCGACGATCGATGATCAAGAGTCGAAACTCGACAGTCCACAGTCAAAGGACAATGAACAAAAATTAAATGGTAAAGAAGACTCCGATAGCTATCGGGGAAAAAAAGTAAATGATGAACTGGCATCAGGTTCTTTACCGAAGCCGGTTTATAAAAACTGGAGAGAGAGAGTGAATGATGACCTGGCGGCTTGTAGCCCTGTGAGTAGTGAGTGGCAAGTGGCAAGCAGGGAATCGGTCAACGCAAGCAACGATTTTTTCAATAATATTTTTTCGACAACAAGAGTAAGCGACAAAACCAGGACTAATAAAAATGATGCGTGGCGACCCTTCGCATCATTTTCTTTTTTCAAAGAAATTTTCATCAGGGCCATATCCGCTCAACAACACAAACCAGGACTTATGCAAAATTTCCGAAAACCCCAGTACAGACCAATACCAATTATCTCCAATCATAGTAATATGAAAAAATTTTTACGCAAACCTTTTGTGATTGCAATTGCATTTGTGATTGCGAATTTGTTTTTAGTTAAAGAGAGTTTTGCGCAAGGCTCGCAAACTTTTAACACAGTCGGTACTTTTAGTTTTACCGTGCCTGCGGGTGTAACCAGTATAAGTGTGCAAGCATGGGGCGGTGGCGGGAGCAGCGGTAATAACACGGGTGGCTTGGCAAGAGGCGGCGGCGGCGGCGGTGCATTTACTGGTGGAACAATTACGGTCATACCAGGTTCCACACTAACAGTAGTTGTAGGAGCAGGTGGCATTTATGACGGCACAACGACTGGAACACCTGCTAGCGGTGGGGCTTCATCTGCAGGTGCAATCGTTGCCAATGGTGGAACAAGAGGAGTGATTGGCAATAACCTGGCAACTAATGGGGGCCCTGGGGGTACGGCATCCATCAATCCCGGCGGTGTAACCTCATTTGTATCAAACGCAGGTGGAAATGGAGGAAGTGGATATGTGGGAGGAGCCGGTGGAGGTGGTGGCGGAGGTGGCGAATCAGCCTCAGCATCCGGTCCCGGGAATCCAGGAGGTAACGGCACTTCGGCTGGAGTCGGTGGATTGGGAGGCGCAGGAAATGCCGGAGGCGGCGATGGAGGAAGAGGTGCTGATGATGACGGAACTCCTGATAGCGGCGACGGAATAGCGCCCGGCGGCGGCGCAGGGGGAAGAGGCGATAATAACGGAAATAATAGAAATGGTGCGCCGGGTCGAGTAATATTAACTTGGACGTGTCCAGCGGCAACTATCTCTTATCCTGCTACGACTTCACTTTATTGTACTTCGAACACCTCAATCACTGTAACTATTACGGGTACAACCGGCGGAACATTTTCGGCAACTCCTGCTGGTTTGTCCATTAATTCTTCAACAGGTCAGATAAATCCCTCTGCAAGCACAACGGGAAGCTATACGGTCCATTACCAGATTGCCAGTGGCGGCAATGGATGTACAGCAGTAGACGCGACTGCGCCTGTTACAATACTGGGAGCGCCTAAGGTGACTATAAACCTGCAAACAGACCTAACGAACATAACCTGTAATTCAGCCAATGACGGAAAGATTAAGGTGTCAGCAAGCAACGGTACGGCACCGTATAAATATGCAGCGTCGCCGG
>DASYSW010000288.1:0-16359 GCA_036002905.1 Chitinophagaceae bacterium | reverse complement strand
ATCGTTATAAACTTGAGTGGGGGCTCACTACACGCCAAAGCCTTGCCTGGCCTTCATTTGCAGGGCACTACCTTATTTTCGTAACGGCATTTGCGCTTCCTTATTTTTTTTGCAGCCTGGATCATAAAAAATCCTTCTTTCATAATAAACCTTTTGTCGTTTTGCTGGTCGCTGCGCCGGCCATCTTTGCATTAAAAATGGCGTTGCATACAAGACTTCCTTTTTCAAATGATGAAAACTGGAATGACTACTGGAACCAGGTCTATTATTGGCCATTGCGATTGGTGATCGTGATCGCTTTACTGATTTTATTATGGAGGAAGTTCGACTACGATCAACCATTTTATGGGCTTACCATAAAAGGGTTTAAATGGAAACCTTATGTTTTAATGCTACTATGCATGCTCCCATTGATCGCGATTGCATCGACACAGGCGGATTTCCTTGCGATGTATCCCAAAATAAATTCAGTATTGCATATCGGTAACGACATTCAGCTTTCATGGTTTCATAAATTGCTGTTTGAACTTTCTTATGGCACTGATTTTTTTGGGATTGAAATTTTCTTCCGCGGCTTTTTGATCCTGGCATTTATCAAATGGGTAGGTATGGATGCAATATTACCAATGGCTTGCTTTTATTGCACCATCCATTTCGGCAAACCTCTCGGTGAATGCATCAGTTCTTATTTTGGCGGATTACTGTTGGGAATCGTGGTTTATAATACGAGATCGATCTATGGAGGATTGATCGTGCACCTTGGTATTGCGTGGATGATGGAAATAGGGGGATACATTGGAGGCGCAGCGTAGAGAAATATTCAACAATCAATATTCAACAATCAATGTTCAACGTTCAATGCTCAATGAACAAAGCGTGAATTATTCTGAATTGAATATTGAATATTGAGTATTAATCATGGATAGGGACGAATCGATTTATGGTGGCCTGAAAAAACACCCCGTTAGGGGATGGGGGTAAGAAAGCTACAAGCCTGTAAGCCGGATTCTGTCGAGGGCCATCATTTATCTGTCCCGTTAATTACTTATCGGGATCAATCTGCCCACCCTGTCTCGCATCCGGCTAACCGGAGTTCGAACGAGCCGCTCTTGGCGGGACTATACGTGGCATTTCAGCATGCAAGGTTTACCCGCTAATGATGTCGCCATCAAAAGCCGTGAGCTCTTACCTCACGTTTTCATCTTTTCCCCGACTGGGGTAGTTATTTTCTGTGGCACTGTCTGTTTGCTGACGGTAAACATCAGCAACCCGGCTATTCACCGGTGCATTGCTCTGCGCTGTCCGGACTTTCCTCCCCCGACGTTTCCCATCGGGGGCGATAGCCTGGCTTGTAGCAATAATTTAGAAGAACTACACCACAAAAGTAAAAATTTTTGTGTTTATCTCTGAAGCTGGTGCGAATCGGATGCTCGCGAGATAGCGATGCTCACAGGTTACCCGGATGTTGACAGACAAAGTCTTAAAAAAATCTGTGACAATCCGTGAAATCAGTGACGTATTAAGATCCATTAGGACACTTGGATATCCAGCAATTCAATTGAGTAATCACAGAGAATCCGTTTGAAAATTTACCTATATTCACGATCAATTTCTGCAACCATGAATCGCCGTAAAGTATTGAAACAACTTGCTATTGCCACAGGCGGTCTAATCACACTTCCACAATGGATGATAAGTTGTGGCATTAGCGATTCGAATGTTCATACAACTTCCTTTTCCCCGGTAGAGCAGCAATTGCTGGCAAGCGTTTCAGATACGATCATTCCCGCCGGAAATTCAATTGGCGCTTTATCAGTCGGAGTAGACAAATATCTTCAGAAACTCATTGACGATTGCTACGAGAAGGACGTGCAGGATAATGCGAAGTTTCAGCTAAATGGATTGGAAAAATCAGCGAAAGTGAAATTCAAAAAGTCATTCGTTGATTGTTCCCAGTTGCAAAGACAAGAATTATTCGTAGCTCTGTCATCTTCAAATGTAAAAGTAGAAAAAGATTTCTTCACACTTATAAAGTCAGAAACCATAAAAGGATTCAACACGTCGCAAAAAGTAATGCAGGACTATCTTAATTACAAAGTGGCGCCCGGTCATTATTACGGTTGCGTAGACGTAAAAGCTTAACCATGCCAGGTGATTCCGTAAAAAACAGGACTTACGAAGCCATCGTTATCGGCTCAGGCGCCAGTGGCGGGTGGGCCGCAAAGGAACTTTGTGATAAAGGAATAAACACATTAATTCTTGAGCGTGGCCGGAATGTCGAGCATATAAAAGACTATCCAACGGCTTCGAAAGCGCCGTGGCAGTTTGAACACAGGGGAACAGTATCTATTGAGCAGCGAAAAAATTACCAGGGCGCCAGGTTTCTTCGCGAAGAAACTTTGCACTGGGCCTTGCGCGATGATGAGCAACCCTTCATTCAGGAGAAACCATTTCGTTGGGTCCGTGGGTATCATGTTGGCGGCAAATCATTGTTGTGGGCAAGACAAACGCAGCGATGGAGTGACTATGATTTTGAAGGACCGATACGCGATGCGTTTGCTGTTGACTGGCCCATTCGTTATAAAGACATAGAGCCGTGGTATACTTACGTTGAGAAGTTTGCTGGCATTGCGGGTAATAAAGATGGCTTGCCTGAATTGCCGGATAGTGAAGTGATGCCGGGTTTCGAAATGAGTTGTCTTGAACGGTACTTTAAAGAAAGCATCGAAAAAAATTTTCCAGGTCGCCATTTGATCCAGGCCCGTTGCGCTCATATTACCGATCCTCAGCCTATACACACTCAACAGGGAAGAAATAAATGCCAGAATCAAAATATGTGCAACAGGGGTTGCGTGTACGGCGGTTATTTCAGCAGTAATGCATCAACCATTCCCTGGGCATTAAGAACCGGCAAACTTAAAATCCGCCCACATGCCGTAGTTCACTCTATTATTTATGATGAGAAGAAAAATAGAGCAACGGGTGTGAGGATCATTGACAGCGAAACAAAGGAGATGATAGAATTTTATGCAACTGTCATCTTTCTAAATGCGTCTGCATTGAACAGCAATGCGATCCTTCTGAATTCAACATCAACAAGGTTTCCGAATGGCCTGGGAAATGATAATGGACTTTTGGGAAAATATGTGGCCTGGCATAATTACCGTGGAAAAGGAAATGCACAGTACGAAGGATTCAAAGATAAAAAGACGGATGGGCGAAACCCCAGCAATGCATATATACCGAGATTCCGAAATGTATTCAAACAGGAGACGGATTTTCTCAGAGGGTATGCGATCGGAATTGGTGGAGGAAGAGGAACATTTGTTAGTGAGGACCTGATAGGGGATGAGTTAAGAGAAAATTTATTACATCCACAATTGGGTGACTGGAACATCAGCAGTTGGATGATGGGTGAAACGGTGCCAACGGAGAAAAATCATGTTCGTTTGCATAAGGACCTAAAGGATAAGTATGGGATCCCGCAGTTAATTGTTTCCTGCGATTGGACCGATAATGATGATAAAATGGTTGCTGATTATATAGAGCAATCAAAACTGATGTTTGAGAAAGCGGGCTTTATTAATATAAAAGTGGAAGATACTAAGTCACCTCCTGGAGCCGATATTCATGAGATGGGTGGCGTAAGAATGGGTAATGATCAGAAGACCTCATTGTTGAACAAGTGGAACCAGCTTCATGAATGTAAGAATGTATTTGTTACAGATGGCGCATGCATGACATCGACCGGTACTCAGAATCCTACGTTGACATTTATGGCGCTGACCGCACGAGCTTCTAATTATGCAGTGGAAGAATTGAAGAAAGGAACTATTTGAATGATCAGCCCGTAAGTAAACTCTGTGTTCTTCTCCGTGATCTCTGTGCCTCCGTGGTTAAAATTTACCAATGAGACACCGAGGACACGAAGAACCACGGAGGTCTTTTATAATGATCGATAATGAATAATTAAACTATTATTAAAATGAAAAAACGATCTCTCGCTCTACTAGTAACTGCAATTTTATTTTTCAGTGAAGCCGGTTTGGCACAAAAACCATTGTATACTGCTCCATTCGGGGTGCAGACATATACTTTCAGGAGAAGCATCGGCAACGATCCGGCAAAAGTACTGGACACAATAAAGATGCTTGGTTTCACTGAAGTAGAAGGGGGCGGCGGTCGTATTGCCCCGGAAGATTTTAAGAAACTCTGTGATGAAAGAGGCATCAGCATACCATCAACGGGTGCTGACTACGGCCAATTGGTCAAGTCACCTGATTCAGTGGTGATGAGAGCAAAAGCATTAGGTTCAAAATATGTGATGTGTGCCTGGATACCTCACCAGGACGGTGTACTGACCATTGACGATGCGAAAAAAGCCGTCGAAGATTTTAATAAGGCGGGAAAGTATTTAAAAGATAATGGCCTGATATTTTGCTATCATGCACATGGTTACGAGTTTCAACCTTATGAAGATGGAACACTTCTCGATTATATTATTAAAAACACCAACCCCGAATATGTTTCATTTGAGATGGATATTTTCTGGATCCAGTTCGGAGGCGGTGATCCCGTTGCTTTGCTAAAAAAATATGGCGATCGCTGGGAACTGATGCATTTAAAAGACATGCGGAGAGGGATCAAAAAAGATCTTACCGGAGGTACTTCTACTGAAAATGACGTTGCATTTGGAACAGGTCAGATGGACATTCCTTCCATATTGAAGGAAGCAAAGAAAGTGGGCATCAAACATTATTTCATTGAAGATGAAAGCAGCAATATTACAGAACAGTTGCCGATAAGTATTTCATATTTAAAAAGTTTGAAGGAGTAAAGGATTGAATAGCCCGTGCTTTTAAACCACGTCTATTCATAAAGAACAGTTGCCAATAAGCCTGCGCATTTATTGCTGAGTTACCAATGGTAGCGAAAATGAAAAAACACAACCCTCATTCAATTTGCTTTTTACTTTTATTTCGCCCCTGTGTTCTTTTATAATCTCCGAGGCTATGTACAAACCCATGCCAAGACCAGGGGTTAAATGATCCTGTCCATTTGCGCGGTAAAAACGTTCGAAAATAAATTTTTGATCCTCGTCCGACATGCCTGCGCCAAAGTCAGTAACCGAGACTGTTGCTGAATCGCCATTGGATTCAGTGCGAACGATGATCTTCTTACTGTCAGGGGCATATTTGACAGCATTATTGATAAGGTTCATAAATACCTGTTCGATGCGCTCCTCGTTTCCCATCACCATGATATTTTCCTGTAATTCTTTTTTAATGGTAAACAAAGGATACATGATGCTGCTGTTTTCAACACACTGCGTTACTAATTCCGTGAGATTAAAAATTTGTTTGGAAAATTCCAGTTTCCCTGCTTTTATTCTACTTACATCCAGGAGTTCATCCACCAACCTCTGTAATTTGGCGAGGGAAATATTTGCTTTCGAAATATATGATTTTACCAGATCAGGTAAGCTGTCCTGTATCCCCATTAGCTGTAGATAACCTTTCAAACTTGTGAGCGGCGTTTTTAATTCATGACTGACCACGCCAATAAATTCGTCCTTTCTTTCCAACTGCTTTTTTTGATCATCGATATCGATGCTGGTTCCAATCCACGCAGTAACATTTCCATGCTCGTCTTTAAAAGGTATTGCCTGCGCATAGTGCCATCGGTACGCACTATCAGAATTCCTTTTGAAACGATATTCCTGTTCATATTTCTGCTTATACTTCAGTGATTGCCTCCACGCTGCTGAGCTTGTTTCAAGATCGTCGGGGTGAACCAATTCACTTTGCTTTGTTTTCGACTCCTCGAGGTCATAGCCAGTGTACTCAGACCACCGGCGATTGACATAATCAAGTTTGCCCGCGGTATCTGCTGTCCATATAATGACGGGAATGTTGTTCGCCAAATATTTAAAATACTCTCTGCTCATCAAGAGGTCCTTAGTCCTCTCTTTTACCATATTCTCCAACTCTTCATTCATTTTCGCAACATTTCTGCGAGCTTCTTCCAGCTGCCCATTTTTCGTTTTCAGCTGGTTTTGTGTTTCCTTTTGAACAGAGAGATCAGTTAGGATAACACTTAATGTTGTTCCTTCATCCATCTGAAGGGAAGTAAAGGATAGCAGGACAGGAATTATTTCTCGCGAGCTATTTTTCAAAAGTATTTCCCCTTTGCTGTCAGACTGCCAGCCGCTTTGTATCAATGCGTTAAAATCTTCTTTGCATCTATCAGGAATGAATTGGCTGAAAGGAAGCCCAATAACCTTAGACAGGGGCAGATTAACCATAGAAGCAAACTGCGAATTGCTATACAAAATGATCTCTTCTTTATTGAGGGTTACTGCGCCTTCTTTCATCTTTTCAATAAATGCTCTGTACGTATGGTCGGCACTTTTTAGAGTATACAATTGGGGGCCTCCTTCCGTGCTTACAACCAACGCGTCTATTTGACCGGTTCTGATGGCATTGATCGTTTCATTTGCCTCCTGCAATTGCTGGCGCAATTCCTCTATTTCGGCTATTAATTCCCTCTGGTTTTCTGTCGTTTCCATCATGGTTTAAAGGCCCAGGCTTTTTATCACTTTTGCGTGGTCTGACATGTCACCGATCAGTCGTCTTTCGGGTAGCGGCATTTTTCGTACCAATAGGGGTAAGGCAATTATGTCTACGGTTTTAGCAACCTGTGGCTGCTGGTACACATCGATAATGTTCAGTTCATATTGGTCCTTTAGGTGGGTTTCGAAAAGATTTTTGACGTTGGAGATAGCTCTTGAAGAATTTGGAGAAGCACCGGTCACATAAAGCCGGAAAATGAAAGCTGATCCCAGCTCTTTCTCCTTATAAGGACTTTTTTTTTTCTCCATAGCTATTGTTGCTTTAAAGGGCGGATATCTAGCCCAACCAACACTTTTTCCTCGTTAGAAAGATCGCCAATTATTTTACGTATAGGTTCCGGCACTTTTCGTACCAAAGTAGGTATGGCAAATATCTGGTCCCCTTCAGCCAGTTGTGGATGGATCAAAAGATCAATTACTTCAATCCTATATAACCCTTTTAAATGAGTTTCACAATATTTTTTCAGGTTGGTTAATGCCGTCGCCGATTTAGGTGTATTGCCAGCTACATATAATCGTAATTCCCATTTTTTTTCCTCTCTTGGCATAGTTATTTCGGGCTCTTTTTTGCAGGTTTGTCAAAAATATTTCCTCTAATTGTTTTTTACAAAAGCCATATCTTCTCTCATTTTCGCTTTGCGTGCAGAACCCACCAATACTCCGTTTGGCCCTCTGTAAACATCAATAAGATCCAATCCCTTTGAAGTAATAAGAAATTCGCGCACCTCGTTGCTGTGCTGCATGCCTCTCGATTTCATGATATAAATAGCACGGTTACGTTCGCCATCTGCCTCCAGGTCCCTGACCAATATCCAAGCATCTACCAGTGATGAAACGTTTTCATCAATATGCTCCGTTGAACCGCTGTTCAATGCCGTCAACATCAAAGTGATTCCTTCGGATTGCATAAAATCAATAAGACGCAAAAGCATAGCGTTCACTTCCCTGAGTAAACCCACGGCCACCAGGTTAGTAATAGGATCCACCACCACACTTTGAGGCTTAAATTGCCTAACCATTTTATACAGGCTGGCCAAATGCATTTCAAGTCCTTGCAAACCGGGACGAAAGGACTTAAATTCCAGCAGGCCGCTTTTTACGTGACGATCAAGATCAAGACCGATGGATCTCATGTTTCGGATGATCTGTTTCGGAGATTCCTCGAGCGCGATGAAAAGACATTTCTCTTTTCTTTTGCATGTTGCATTAGCAAAATGAGCGGCGATACTTGTTTTACCTGTGCCAGATGTACCTGATACTAAAATACTGCTGCCTTTGAAAAACCCTTTGCCATTAAACATTTTATCGAGAGAAGAAACACCGGTAGAAATTCTCTTCGTCGAAACATCTTTATCCAGCTTCAGTGATGTAACGGGAAATACAGTAATGCCTTCTTCATCGATCAGGAATGGATATTCATTCGTTCCATGAATGGAGCCACGGTATTTAACGATCCTCATTCTTCTCGTTGATACCTGGTTAATGATTCGATGATCCAGTACTATCACACAATCGGAAACATATTCTTCAAGACCGTGCCTTGTCAGTGTGCCATCACCTTTTTCACCTGTAATGATCGCAGTTACTCCTTTATTCTTTAACCATTGAAAAAGCCGCCGTAATTCTGCTCTTAATATACCCTGGTTAGTCAGTCCGGCAAAAAGATTTTCAATAGTATCCAGTACTACTCTTTTAGCCCCGATACTGTCAATAGCATGTCCCAGCCGGATAAATAAACCATCAAGATCGTATTCGCCCGTTTCCTCGATTTCAGTTCGGTCAATCTGAACATAATCAAGCCTGAGCTTTTTATTTTTCACTAATTTATCAAGATCAAATCCAAGTGAGGCGACGTTATCAGTTAACTCTTCAGCCTTTTCTTCAAAGGTGATAAATACGCCCGGCTCTTTATATAAAATAGCGCCTTTCACAATGAATTCAATGGCGAGTAATGTTTTACCGCAGCCAGGCCCGCCACAAAGTAATGTCGGTCTTCCAGCGGGCAGACCACCTTCGGTGATCTCATCCAGGCCACTAATTCCTGTTTTAGTCTTAGCTATAGATTTCATTCGTTTTGTTGAACCAGGATGATTAAGAAGATTATAAAAATAATCTTTATGAAGCTGCGAAAAAAATTAATACTCAAAGAAAATCTCTGTAGCCCCATACCCGAATGCGGGGTGATATTGGTTGACGAAGGTCTTTACTTCTTTACGGTGCTTTAATTGTTCGTGGATCTCTTCCCGCAATCTTCCCGTGCCGACACCGTGGATCACGATGAGTGATGGTTGCATGTGAGCCACAGCGAGGTCATAATATTTCTCAAACGTCTTTAACTGGAGTGTAACGATTTCATGATTACTTAAACCGCTCCAGTCGTCCGTTATTTTTTCAACGTGAAGATCGACAACAGAGCGCGGTGATTCCAGGTGCTGCTTTCCTTTGGATGTGTCGAAAACTTTATAGCCCCGGGCTGCAAGGCTTCCTAACTCAACTTTCTCCTCAACTAATTTGTCGGGATAGGTTTCAAATAGGCGATGAGAAAAGGTCGCTTCGCCTTTCAATCTAATCTCTTCAATCTTTGCAAAAAGCTGTTTTGGCTTTAATCTAAGTGATGCTTCGTAGTGGTCGGATTTATTTTTTTGGGGTTGCAACAATGAAAACTCGAAGTCAAACGTGGGGCTGTCATTCAGATCTTCAAAGGGAATATCATGCAAGTAGAAATCCTGGAAAGGAAGGACCTCGTTCTTCAGGTCAAAATCGGCCTTGCCAAAATAGTTGAGAGTATAAATAAAATTATAGGCAGTTTCGGTCCGGTTGATCAAATGGATCTTTAACTCGTCCACCACTTCATCGCCAAATTCGTCCGTTTCGATCACCGGCAAAAATGTGATCCATACCCCGTCCGCTTTCTTCGGAGCATCTTTCTCCTTTTTTAGATCATCGATATATTTTTTGCCTTTTTGCCTGGGAAATAGTTTGTTCTCGGAGAATTTTTTGAAATAGGGAAAATCAAGCTGGTCAATATAGGCAGGGAATTTTACACCTCTTACATCCACCATCACCATTTTATTATTGATAATATCAATTACTTCACCTTCTTCATTGGAATGAAGTATCAAAACACGGTCACCGATCTGGAATTTCATGACGCTCCCATCCCCTAAAGGGGAGTTTTAATATAACAATGAAAGACAAAGTTAGTGAGAGGAGGTTTGTTAAACAATCGAAATTTGAGCTGCCCAATGGCAATATGCTGTTGAAGAGTGCGACGCAACAGGCGATGCCAGAAAAAACCAAAGCTGGCTACACAATAAAAGTCAGCATTATAAAACCGATTCGGATCCTAAGGAAACATTCGACCTAAGTCCCCCTTTATGGGACAGGGGCATCCCTTGTTTCTACTTCTCGGATGGCCGCGCTGGCAAGAGCCAGTTTACTTTTTTTATAGCCGTAAAGGAAGTAGAAAATAACTCCGATAACCAGCCAGCTAAGGAACCATGCCCAATTACTCTTGGTCATTCCCGTAAGGAGATACAAACAAGTGATGAGACCCATCAGCGGTATAAGAGAGAATTTTTTTATAAACGCAAATATGGAAAGGACAATAGCGCTGAGCCAGAAAATTATAAGCGAAATATTGGGAGTGGCGGCATCCATGAAACTGATCTTATTGTTCACATAGTCTTCATTGCCGCTGAAGTCAAAGTTGAAAAGACCTGCGAAATAATTTTTTGACAATAATTGCGCTGTAATGATAGCAGCAACAACGATCAATGGAAAAATGAATTGTCCATTGATATAAGGGATATGAAATCTGCCCGGCTCTTTTTGTCTCGGCGGAATTAAAAGCACACCGCCGCAAACCAAGACGAACGCAAATAAAGTGGCAATGCTTGTGAAATCGAGCACAAACGTTTTGTCTGTAAATAAGATGGGAACTCCAACGACCAATCCTGTGACCAGTGTTGCAAAAGATGGGGTTTTATATTTTGGATGAATTTTTTGAAAGATGGGAGGCAATAATCCATCACGGCTCATGCTCATCCAAATGCGTGGTTGCCCCATCTGGAATACCAGCAATACACTTGTCATGGCGATGACAGCGGCGATTGCGATCGAAAACTGCATCCAGCCAATATCAAGGTTGTCCTTTTCGAAAATAAATGCCAGGGGATCGCCAACCCCGTCAAATTTTCTATAATTGACAGCACCCGTCAGGACAAGCGCAAGCAGGATGTAAATCACAGTACAGATCACCAATGAAAGGATCATTCCCCGTGGAAGATCTCTTTGGGGGTCCTTGCTTTCTTCGGCCAACACGCTCACTGCATCAAACCCGATATAAGCAAAGAAAACACCACTTACAGCTGCCATTACTCCACCAAAACCGTTGGGCATAAAGGATCGCACCCCTTCATCATTTGAAGGTGTCCAGTTAAATGTCAGGCTATGTGAAAAAACCAAATAACCTCCGACAACGATGATCAATGCCACGACTGTTAATTTTAGAATCACCATGATATTGCTGAAGTTGCGACTCTCTCTCACGCCTCTAAAAACAAGATAGCTGATGAGGACATTAATGATGAAAGCGGGCAGGTCAAAAATTATTTTTAGCCCACCAACAATAGGTGCATTGTTCCACGCTGCCAGTTCATCCGGGTTCGTGCCCCCTCGTTCAACTGCATGTTTGGCCTCCATATAACTCGTACTGAGATATTCGGGAATACGAAAGCCTGCTTTATCAAGGAATGATGTAAAGTAGTCGCTCCAACTATAAGCCACGTAAATATTCCCGATAGAATACTCCATGATGAGTGCCCACCCGATGATCCAGGCAAACAACTCTCCGAAAGAAGCATAAGCATAAGTATAAGCACTGCCCGCAACGGGAATGCGGCTGGCAAATTCAGAATAACAAAAAGCGGTGAACCCGCAAGCGATAGCCGTGATAATAAACAATAACACTACACCCGGACCCCCATGAAAAACCGCTCCACCTAAACTACTGAAACTTCCGGCGCCCAGGATTGCTGCGATCCCAAAAAAAGTAAGATCACGTACATTCAATACGCGCTTCAAACCTTCACCGTCATGGTGATCATCACTTCCCTGCGAAAGAATTGATTCAATTTTCTTTGTCCTGAACAGTGGGTTACCCATCAAGCAGTTTTTTTTCTCGGTTGTTGTTTCCGGTTTCCAGTTTCTGGTTTTTTTGGTGGATAAAGTATGTTGCCGGCAATTGGTAACCAATAACTCCCACTCACTACTCACCATTCACGGCTCACTGTCTTAATGCTCCCTTTGCACAAGGAACTTCGCCATCTCCTGCAGCGCTTCTTTTCTTTTTGAAAGCACCGCAACATCCTCAAGGTGTGCAAACGCCTCGTCAAGATATTTATTTTTCAATTGCAATGCCCATTCATTCACTTTGCAGTCGTGAAATAACTGTAACACCTTTTCAGTTTTATCTTTTGCATTTCCATCCATTAATTTTTTTAATTCTTTTTTTTGTGCATCATTGGCGATGGACAGCGCCTGGACAAGCAAAAAAGTTTTTTTATTTGACTTTATATCACCACCGGGTTGTTTTCCAAATTTTTTTGGATCTCCAAAGGCATCGAGGTAGTCGTCCTGTATCTGGAACGCGATCCCCAGTTTTTTCCCAAACTCATAAAGTAAATTCTGATTTCGTTGCGAGGCGCCTCCTAATATAGACCCCATCTTAAGACTGGCGGCTAATAATACAGAAGTTTTTAGTTCGATCATGTGCAGGTAATCATCCAGGCTGACGTCATCCTTTTTCTCAAAATCCATATCCAGCTGCTGACCCTCGCAAACTTTGCTTGCGGTTTTATTGAACAAGCTAATGATAGAACGTATATAAGAGGTGTTGATCTTGTTTAATGAATCATAAGCCGCGACCAGCATTACGTCTCCGGCAAGGAGGGCTGTGTTTTCTCCAAACCTGGCATGAACAGTCTCGTTTCCCCTGCGCAAAGGAGCTTTGTCCATTATGTCATCATGTATCAGCGTAAAATTGTGGAAGAGTTCAATGGCGGTGGCTACATGCCACGCATCCGGATTTATTTCGTCGAACAATTCGTTCCCCATCAGGCACAATACAGGCCGGATCCGTTTGCCTCCTAGCTGAAGGAAGTATTCGTTTGGTTTGTATAAAGATGATGGTTCGCTGGGAAAATGCGGTTGTTCAAAGTGCAGGGCAAATTTCTGGGACAGCAGTTCGAATGATTGCATGCAATAAAATTAATGTAGGTGAAAAGATAAAAATTAAAAACTAAGTGAACAACTCTACATTTTCCTGGACATGGAATTGAATCTCTGTGGCTCCATTCTCTCTGTGTCTCCGTGGTGATTACCACAGAGGCACCGAGTACATGGAGGAGCGTAAAGGACACTGCGACCGGCCGAAGTCTTGCGGACTTTTCTGAGGCATATTTTCATTTTTTTCTCTTTTCCTTTTTAAGTCCGCTTGCAACAACCCATTCATAGTCTAGTTGGCGTTTTGTGAGATTAGCAGCGATCACCTTTATCCAAACCTTGTCGCCCATTCTGAATTTCCTCCCTGATCGATGACCAACAAGGCAATAATCGCTTTCGACATGCCGGAAGTCATCAAAATCCAGCAAACTGTTGAGGCTTACCAGGCCTTCACATTTATGTTCGACTGTTTCCACCCAAAATCCAAATGAGGCAACACCACTGATCACGCCTTCGAATTCTTCTCCCAAAAAATTCTGCATGTATTCGACCTGTTTATATTTATTGGCGGCACGCTCGGCTTCCATCGCCGCTCTTTCTCTTTCGCTGCAATGTTTGCATTTCTCTTCCATTTTTTTATCAAGGGTCACATTGTTCTCGATCACCTGCTGCAGCACCCTGTGAACCATGACATCGGGATAGCGGCGAATGGGCGAAGTGAAGTGACAATAATTTTCGAAGCCAAGGCCGTAGTGCCCGATATTTTCTGTGTCATATTTTGCCTTCGCCATAGTGCGAATGCCCAATTGCTCCAACACATGCTGCTCAGGTTTTCCATGAACATCGATCAGCATTTGATTAAAGGAAGACGCAATAGCATCGGGAGACGAGGTGTCGAATTTGTGTCCAAATTTTCTCGCAAACGCAACAAATGGGATCAATTTTTCTTCATCAGGATTATCGTGCACGCGATAAGGGAAGGGGAGGGGTTTGTTCTTTACTTTAATTTTTGACAGGTCACCTGCCACTGTTCTGTTCGCAAGCAACATAAATTCTTCGATCAGTTGGTGGGCCTCTTTACTTTCTTTAACGATGATGCCAACGGGCTTTTTATTTTCGTCCAGTTTGAACCTCACCTCCTGCGACGAAAAATTGATGGCTCCATTTTTAAATCGTTGTTTGCGGAAGCGCTGAGCGAGATTATTCAGGATCAGTAGTTGCTCGGCGTACAAGCCGTCTTTTTTTTCGATGATCTCCTGCACTTCTTCGTAAGTAAAACGATGATCGGAATGAATGATCGTTTTGCCGAGCCAGGGTTGTTTTACCTGGCCCTTTGCGGAAATTTGAAAAATTGAAGAAAATGTAAGCTTGTCCTCATTCGGTCGCAAAGAGCAAAGTACATTTGAAATGTGTTCCGGCAACATTGGATTTACGCGGTCGGGTAAATAAACCGACGTAGCTTTTCCATAAGCAGTTTTATCCAACGCTGTATCTTCTTGCACATAGTGAGCAACATCCGCAATATGAACACCGATTTCGTAATTCCCGTTTTTCAGTAAGCGAAATGAAATTGCATCATCAAAATCTTTTGCATCAACAGGGTCAATGGTAAACGTAAGAACATCGCGCACATCTTTTCTTTTCCTGATCTCTGAATTTGAGATCTGGTCAGGGATTCGTGCCGCTTCTTCCATTGCTTCTTCCGGAAATTCGAGAGGAAAACCATTTTCCAATAAAATTTCCTTCATCGCTACATCATTGCTGTCTTCTTTGTCCAGCACGGTGACTACTTCACCAAGGGGTCGCTTGCCCCCCTTTTCCCATTCAAGCATCCTCACGATCACCCTGTCGTCATTCTTTGCGCCGTTCAAATTTTGCTTTGGAACATAAATGTCAGGCATCGGCTTATCCGATTCAGCAATAAAAAAACCAAAACCCTTGCCGTCGCCATCGTCATTGATCTCCATCTTCCCCATAAATTCTGTCTGCTTCCTGCGCAGCACATCGCTTACTATCCCCTGCATACGCCTGCCACCTTTTTTTTCTTCCCTGATCTTTATGCGAACGAGGTCGCCGTGCAGGGCCGTGTTAAGATCTGCGGGTCGCACAATTACATCCACCGCTAGATTTTCAACGATCACAAAACCCATCCCCGAACGCGTAATATCGATAACACCCTTTAACGTTTGCTCATGCGCTGAATGTTTTTCCTTCTTTCTCTTCTTCGAATTTTTCCTTCCCATGATTTTTTTTTGTTTACCAACTTTTATGTTTCTATTTGACTTTTGTTGTGTCACTCACTTGTACGTCCGGTGATTCTACTCCGCTTTCTTTAACATCCGACGGCTTGAACTCTTTAATAAATTTTGTAACCCCCTCAATAAATTTCATTTCCTCTTCGAATAAAAAATAATGACTTATGGGGATCACAAACACCGGCAATCGCTCCAGCTCGTTTCTGAATTTCATTAATCTCATTGCATCTTTTTCCGTAGTTAAAATGATCTTCTTTGATGCTTCGATCCGATCGAACCTTCTCCTGATATCCTTCAGGTCATCAATACGAAAAATATAATGATCACTGAACGACATCAGTTGGTAGGTGTGGCTTTTTTCTTCCAGCAGTTTTTTTAATGGCTGCGGACTTGCAATTCCTGTGACAAGCAGCACCTCTGTATTTGTATCCAATTCGAAAGGAGTGAGGTTGGTAATATGGTATGGATTTCCATATTGAATAGAAGAAAAATACAATTCCTGTTTTGGTAATGGGTCTATTTCCTTTCTGATTTGATCAGCTTCTTCTCCTGTCATTTCAAATTTGCATTTGGTAACGACAATGATGTCGGCTCTTTTATAGTTTGATCTCAGGTCACGAAGATCGCCGGTTGGCAGATAAAAATCTCTTGTGAACAGATTGCTGTAGTCAGTAAGCAAAATATTTAAGCCCGCACTGACGGCGCGATGCTGAAAAGCATCATCAAGGACAATAACCTGTGTGTCGGGCTTATCGTGTAGCAACTGCGGGATGGCAACCAGTCTTTCTTCGCCGACGGCTACAGGTACGGTTGGAAATTTCTGATGAAATAACATCGGCTCATCACCGATATCCAATGACGTTGTAGTTTGGTTTGCTAAAGCATAGCCCCTTGTCTTCCGTTTGTATCCACGACTCAGTGTCGCTACCTTAAATTTATTTTTCAGATGCCCGATCAGGAATTCAACCATGGGCGATTTTCCTGTGCCGCCGACGGATAGATTTCCAACGCAAATTACCGGCAGTCCGAAAGAGGATGAACGAAGTATTTTTATATTGTACAGGAAATTACGAAGCCATACGGCGAACCAATAGACAATTGAAAACGGTAAAAGAAGAATGCGAAAGGATTTTAAAAACCAGTTAGAAAACATAGGCGTTGTTCGGCGTAATACAAAGATTTAAAGGTACGTCAAATTCACGGGTGTCATCGATCACCTCAACTGGCTCAAAATAACAAAATCCCACT
>DASYSW010000287.1:0-4508 GCA_036002905.1 Chitinophagaceae bacterium | reverse complement strand
CATACCGATCACCATTTCGGGTTGGGTTGTTACCGATGCGATCTTTGTGATCGAAATAGAGGAAGTATTCGTGGCCAGAATACAGCCATCAGGTGACGCAGCATCGATGTCTTTGAATATTTTGAGTTTTAATTCAACGTTCTCGGTTGCTGCCTCAACAACCAACCTTGCATTTTTTACTCCGTCCTGGATAGACGTCGTTGTCACAATATTCAGTAGCGTCTCTTCTTTTTTTTCTTTCCGTATGATCTCCTTCGCCACCTGCCTGTCAAGATTTTTGCCAATTGTTTTGATAGCCTTTTCTAATTGTTGTTCTGAAACATCAATTAAGTGTACCTCGAAGCCATGCTGTGCGAATATATGTGCAATTCCATTGCCCATCGTGCCCGCGCCAATAACGGAGATCTTAGCCATTTGATGGATTTTTAAATGAAAGAAATTCATCGCAAGCTAAGAGAAAAAGATGTTTCATGCAAAGCACCTTGTCGGCAGAGACACGGCATGCCCTGTCTCTGCTTGGAATAAAAAAAGTTGAATAGAGAACAAAACGTACAAGAGTGCGACGCAAGAAAAGCTGATCAGAACTACGAAGCCTGTCCCATAATCAAACTAACAAGCCTAAATTTTTCGAATGGTCAGAAAAATGTGCGATCTAAGTCTCCCCTTCGGGGGGACAGGGCTTACTGCTTATTTTTAAAGTCACCGCGCTTCCACGCTTGTATAAAGTCGGACCAGGCAGCAGGGTTAAAAATATTCATGGGAGGAACTTGCCCGGCATAACTTGCCTTGTTAGCAATATTGTGAAATTGAAGTTGAGTGGCCTCCCCCGCATCACCTGGAACTGATTTTAATAAAATTCGTCGTTTAGCTGCATCTGTATTCTTCCGGGCCGTTTCAATATCATCGTCATCCACTTTGGCATTGACAAAATCTCTTGCAAATTGCTCGGGTGTTGGCCGCGGGCGAATAATGGTGGCAGGAAGATAAACTGTATCGGCTACCATCAACTGCACGATGCTGTATTGGCTACCTTCGAGAGTTTTTGGGATGGTTATTTGTTTTGGTTTATAACTCACATGGGTAAAATCGATAACGTCACCCTTCAAAACAACGATGGAAAAAACTCCCTGGCCATTGGTGATGGTTCCGCGGTTTTGCCCGTTTATTGTGATACTTACTGCCGGGATGCCCACAAGACTATCGGCCGTCATCACAATACCATATAACTGCACCACGGAGTCACGAACGGTTTCAAATTGAGCTTTCGCAGTAGCCGGTATTATGAAAAAAGCAATTCCAAAATATAATAGAAGTTTTTTCATTGCCTCAAAATAAAGACAAGTTGTTTAAACTGAAAAACAAATAAGCCAATTGATGGTTACCTTTGCGCAGAAAAAATAATTTTTTATAATCGTTTTAACGAACAGGCAAAGTTATCATTCGAAAACCACAAAAATCAGACCCTACATGACAAATGAAGATATTCTGAAAGCTTTAGGTAATGTGCAGGAGCCGGACCTCGGAAAAGATATCGTTACGCTTAATATGGTTAAGGATATTACTATTGAAGGAAATTATGTTTCTTTTACTGTTGTGCTTACTACTCCGGCGTGCCCATTGAAAGACTTGATCAAAAACAATTGCATTAAAGCCATAAAGACCGTCAATAAAGATGCGGTCGTGAATGTGAAATTCATTTCTCACACAACGACGAAGCGTTCTGATCCCGGATCAGTATTGCCCAAAGTGAAAAATATTATTGCGGTGGTGAGCGGAAAGGGCGGCGTTGGAAAAAGTACAGTGGCTGCCAATCTAGCGCTGGCATTATCTCAGTCCGGAGCAAAGGTGGGTTTAATGGATGCCGATATCTACGGGCCCAGTGTCCCGATCATGTTTGGCGTTCGGGGTGAAAGGCCAATGATGATAGAGATAGGAGAAAAAGGAATGATCGCGCCACTTGAGCGCTATGGGATAAAATTGATCAGTATTGGTTTACTGGTTGATGAAAAAAATGCAGTGGTTTGGCGCGGGCCCATGGCCAGCAGCGCCATTCGGCAGTTTGTTACAGATGTGTATTGGGATGAACTGGATTACCTGGTGATTGATATGCCGCCGGGGACAGGCGATATCCATTTAACATTAGTACAAACCGTCCCTGTTACCGGCGCCGTTATTGTAACCACTCCGCAGGATGTAGCGTTAGCCGATGCAAAAAAGGCAATCGCCATGTTCGGCCAGGCGCAGATCAATGTACCGATCATCGGCCTCGTTGAAAACATGAGTTATTTCACGCCCGCGGAATTGCCTGATAATAAATACTACATTTTTGGAAAGGAAGGTGGAAAGCGACTTGCTGACGAATACGATATTCCTTTGCTGGGTCAAATTCCCATTGTGCAAAGTATCCGCGAAGGCGGCGATGAAGGAATTCCCGTTATGATGAGTGACGATGAGATAAGCAAAAAAGCCTTCTCTGAGTTTGCTGCCCACGTTGTGCGTAGTATTGCGATGCGTAATGCGAATATTGGACAGGAAAAAGTAGCATCGGTGATCTCATAGAGACGGAGTATTTTGTGGCAAATCACAACTATGAAAAATCTTCGTTTCCTTTTTCTTTTGCCTGTCGTTTTAATTTTTACTTCCTGCGTTGTAAAGGTAAATTCAAAGTCAAAAACGAATTTGCCTCCGGGTCAGGCAAAAAAAGTAGCCGGCACACAATCCGCAAAACCTTTCGCTCCGGGCCAGCAAAAAAAGAACTAGGATTTGCAGGGTTAGGAAGAATGGTTTGGATACGTTTGGTTCTTTAACATAGATTGGTGTGATAACTATGTTGCCAGCTTTTGAGCTTCTGTTCAACTGCCGTTGCGTCGCACTCTTGTACTACAGGATCCGGCTCTGCTTTTTTGTTTCACGCCAGGGCGCAAAGAGATAAATACAAAAGACGCAAGTTTTCTTTGCGGCTTTGCGAGACCTTAGCATCTTTGCGTGGAACATTGCCCCGATTATGTACAATTATCCACATTACAAAGAGCAGGACAAAGAAAAAGTGGTTGCGTTCATGAAGAGTCACCCGTTTATTACTCTGATCGGTTCGGATAAGAATGGAAGAATAGAAGCGACACAAATCCCTGTTCTGATTGAAGAAAAAGAAGGAAAGCTTTTTGTTTATGGACACATAGCAAGAAAATCGGACCATCACTTTGCGTTCGAGGAAAACCCCAATGTGCTAGCTCTATTTACGGGTCCGCATACCTATGTAAGTGGCACATGGTACGCTGGTAATCCTCAGCAGGCATCGACCTGGAACTATATTTCAATACATGCGAGAGGACAAATAAAATTTTTGGACGAAGCGGCTTTGATAGAACTCCTAAAAAAACTTTCTCTTCATTTTGAAAATAACAACACCGAGTCGTCTACTGTTTACGACAATCTTCCCCCAGACTATAAAGAAAAATTGATCAAAGCGATTCTTGCTTTTGAACTCGAAGTAACAGAAATGGATAATGTACATAAGTTAAGCCAGAACCGCGATGAAAAAAGCTATGATAACATTGTACAGCAATTAAAAAAGCAGGAAGGTGACGCAAAAGAAATTGGTGACCTGATGGAAAAAAGAAAAGACCAGGTATTTAAATGAAATCGCTATATTTTATACTTCTTCTTTTTTCAATGAGCTGTTCCTCCCATAAACACTTTCAAAGCTCTCCTTTAGGGGATGGAGGCATTGGAGGCGATGCCTTTGATAAGGAAGGTCACCGTGGCTGTCGTGGCCTGATGCCTGAAAATACCGTTCCGGCGATGATCAAAGCTCTTGATCTTGGAATTACGACGCTGGAAATGGACATTGCTATCACAAAAGATAAACAACCTGTTTTGTCGCATGAGCCCTGGTTTGCCCAGGAGATAACCACCAAACCAGATGGCACCTACATGAAGGATCTTGAAGAAAGAAGATTCGTTATTTACTGGATGACCTATGAGCAGGTAAAAACATTTGACGTAGGGATGAAGCCCCATCCTCGTTTTCCCCACCAACAAAAATTGAGGGTGGTAAAACCTTTGCTGAGTGAAGTGATCGATAGCTGCGAGTCGCATGCTAAGGCGACGAGAAGGCCGTTACCATGGTATAATATAGAAACAAAAACCGATCCCACACTCGACTCAGTTTTTCACCCGAGACCCATTGAGTTTGTTGACCTGTTAATGTCAGTGATCCTGGAGAAAGGAATTGGTGAGAGAACGATCATCCAGTCATTTGACTTCAGAACACTTCAATATTTGCATCAAAAATATCCATCCATAAAAACATCCATGCTGATCGAAGGTTTCGACAAACGAAGTTTGGAGGAACAATTAAAAGCACTGGGCTTTACTCCAACTATTTACAGTCCTGAATACACGTTAGTAAACGATGACGTTGTAAAAAAATGCCACAGAAAAAATATCAGGGTCATTGCGTGGACAGTGAATGACAAAGAAACCATTGACCAGTTGAAAAAAATGGG
>DASYSW010000286.1:0-15208 GCA_036002905.1 Chitinophagaceae bacterium | reverse complement strand
AGCCATCGAGGGATCTTGAGCAATATGTCATTGATGAATTGAATCATTATAAGCAAATGTTTGCGGCCAAAACTTCCACTTTCGAACAATTGGCTAAGCTCTATTCCCAGGATCCAGGTAGCAAGGACCGTGGAGGTGAATACGAGATAAACCGCCAGGATAAGAGCTGGGACCCTGCTTTTGTTAGGGCTGCATTTCAATTAAAGGATGGGGAGGTTTCCCCTGTTGTGAAAACGAAATTTGGATATCATATTATCCAGATGGTCCAGCGAAATGGAGATGACGCAGTGATTCGTCACATACTTCGCATTCCTCCCATTACCGATGAAGAAACCAATGCATCCATTGCAAAACTTGACTCGGCACGGGCCAAGCTCATTGTTGGGCAGTTAAATTTCAACCAGGCTGCATTGAAATATTCTGAAGACGAGCAGGCGAAATTTGCCGGTCCGTTTTTCACCGGCAGGGATGGATCTACCTACGTGACCATTGATGAACTTGATAAAGATATTGTGGCCGTGCTCGGAAAATTGAAGGTCGGAGAAATTTCGGCACCCACTCCTTTTACAGACGAACAGCGCAGTAAGAAAGGGGTAAGGCTCATTTATCTTAAATCAAGATCGGAGCCCCATAGAATGAATCTGAAAGACGATTATAATACGATAGCCCAGCACGCATTGGACGAAAAAAAGGCCAAAGCCATGGACAAATGGGTCGTCGCACATCTCCCGAATTATTACATTATGGTCGCAGATGACTATACCTCGACGTGTCCCAATATTCAGAAATATAAGACCGACAAGTCTGACAAGAAAGCTTTTTGATTAACAGGTCGTTCAAACGTCCTTGCGTATTGTTTTGGCTCACCTAGTCCTGCGAGAACCTTCTGCTTTTTATTAGAATCCAGAATTTGATTAATGTTAACTCGTCCGAGTTTTTTGAACCGCGGCAATCTCATAACTTTGCGGCTTCTCAAGAAAAACCTTCATGAGCGACCCGATCAAACACGAATGTGGTCTTGCATTTATCCGTTTACGTAAACCCTTTTCTTACTACCAGAAGAAATATGGCACCGTGATGTGGGGATTGAATAAACTATACCTGCTCATGGAAAAGCAGCACAATCGTGGCCAGGATGGAGCCGGTGTAACAGCCGTGAAATTGGATGTCGAGCCAGGTTATCCTTTCTTACACCGGATTCGCAGTGCTGCACCACAAGCCATTTCTGACGTTTTCCGGCAGATCGGGGAAGAAGTAAACGAACTTGAGAAATTTAATCCCGATATCAAAAAGCATCCGGGCCTTATGAAGGGTCATGTGAAATTTATGGGCGAAGTGTTGCTGGGACATTTGAGGTATGGCACCCAGGGAAGAAATAATGTTGAATTTTGTCACCCTTTTATCAAGCGTCACACCATTCCTGCACGCAATCTTGCACTTGCCGGTAATTTTAACTTGGTTAACACTGATGAGCTATTTGGCCTGGTGAATATTAATCCGGGCGAGTTTCAAAAACAAAGTGACCTGGCCGCGATGATGGAAGTCATCTATCATTTCCTGGTTAATGAAGATGAAGCTCATCCCGAACAGACCGATATCAAGAAAATTTTGAAAAAGGCTCTTCCCCTGTTCGATGGCGGTTTTCATGTGGGAGGAGTTACGGGAAATGGAATTGGATTTGTTTTCCGGGATGCTCATGGAATTCGACCTTCTTATTATTATTATAATGAGGACGTGATCGTTGCTGCTTCGGAAAGGGCCGCTATTCGCACGACATTTAATGTTGGCGAGAACGAAGTCAAGGAATTGATGCCCGGGCAGGCACTGATCGTCAACCAGCGCGGCGAAATTGAAATTGCTCAAATACTGGAACCAAAAGAAAGAAAAGCCTGCAGTTTTGAACGGATTTATTTTTCAAGAGGAAGTGATGAAAAAATATATAATGAGCGCAAAGCATTAGGATATCATTTAAGCAAGCAGGTGTTGGAGGCGATTGACTATGATCTGAAGAATACAATTTTTTCATTCATTCCTAATACAGCCGAAGTTGCTTTTTATGGTTTGATCAAGGGTTGTGAAGATTGGCTGAACAAGATCAAAGTGGAACGTATCTCATCATGGGACACGATCGATCCTGATAAACTACATGATATGATCAATCGCAAGGTGAGGATGGAAAAAATTGCAATCAAGGACGTAAAGATGCGAACCTTTATCACCGAAGATGCAGGGCGTAGTGAGATGGTTCAACACGTTTATGACATCACTTACGGAACGGTTCAAAAGGGAACTGACACATTGGTAGTGATCGACGATTCCATCGTGCGGGGAACAACTTTGAAAGAAAGTATTGTTCGTATGCTCGCGAGGCTGGAGCCTAAAAAGATAATCGTTGTGTCATCATCTCCACAGATACGCTATCCCGATTGTTACGGAATTGATATGAGTAAGATGGGCGAGTTCATTGCGTTTAATGCAGCCGTCGAATTAATGAAAGAGAAAGGAAAAATAAATTGTTTGAATGAATTGCTCGACAAATGCAAAGAATTGCAACGAAATAACCAGCTTCATACCGAAAATATAGTCAAACAAGTTTACAAATCATTTACGACCGAGCAAATTTCCACAAAGATCGCCGAGCTCATTACCCCAAAAGATGTTCAAATACCCGTCGAGGTTATTTTTCAAAGTATAGAGACCCTTCACCAGTCCTGCCCCAACAACTTAGGAGATTGGTATTTTACCGGCAACTATCCTACGCCGGGTGGTAATCGGGTTGTGAACAGGGCTTTCATGAACTACATGGAAGGGAAGAATGTAAGAGGTTACTGATCATACGTAATCTTCCGCCGTTTTTGGAGTTGCTGTTGATAACAAGTAAAACAGCAGAAAGTTTTTGGAGGATCATTCTTGCAAAGAGGTTATAAGGAAGTGACCCTTTATTATGATAGATACTATTCAGCCCACCGTGTGGGCCCCTCCCCCTCCTTCCAACCAGCCGTTTTGCGTACACCTCTACTAAATGAAAGTTCATCCCTGGTTTTGCCAGGGTTACCTTATACCCATCATTGGTGCCAGTTGTATGGCATAATTGCTTTCACAGGATATCCCGCCTGCAATGCATAAACGAGGCATTGCAAATATCGTTATTCAAAAGGGTCATGTCATGAGAAAAACAACTTAATAAAGAAAGAAAAAAGGGGAAAATTTTAGTGGAAATCCTGATTATTTTATCGTGTGCGATAAACTTATAGTTGCCATCTGTTGAACTAAATTACCACATCAGGCACATTAGAAAATGGATTCTCCTTCTCAGCAAAGATTCCGATTTAGAACGAATTTCATTAGAGCATCAGCTAACTATTTACTTTTGATTGTGGCGCATCCTTTGCGTCTTTCTGAATAAAACGCATGCCCGAGGGACCTTCTATTGTGATATTGAAAGAATCCGCCCAGGAGTTTATAGGAAAAAGGCCGATTGAAATCAGTGGCAATACGAAAGTTGATTTCAGCGGTGTATTGAATCAAAAGATCACTGACTTTAAAAGTTTCGGAAAGAACTTTTTTATCTGTTTTAAGAATGGCTCAATAAAGATTCATTTCATGTTATTTGGTTCATACCGTGTAAACGAAAGAAAAGAAACACCGTCGAGATTAAGCCTTCACTTTGCCGATGGAGAATTGAATTTCTATGCTTGCTCTGTTAAATTAATCGAAGGTGATCTTAGTAAAGTATATGACTGGAGCGCCGATGTAATGAATGAAAATTGGAGCGCAGCAAAAGCAAGAAAGAAGTTAAAAGAGATGCCAAACACATTGGTATGCGATGCGCTGCTCGATCAAACAATCTTTGCAGGAGTTGGCAACATCATCAAAAATGAAGTCCTTTTTAGGATCAAGGTCCATCCAAAAACAAAAGTTGGGAACCTTCCTTCAAAAAAATTGAGCGAGTTAATCAAAGAGGCTCGTCAGTATAGTTTTGATTTTTTAGAATGGAAAAAACAATATGTACTGAAGAAACATTGGTTGGCGCATACAAAAAAGATCTGCCCGAGAGATGGTTCAAAAATTCTAAAGGAATACCTCGGAAAGACCAATCGCAGAACGTTTTACTGCAACACTTGCCAGGAGTTATATTAATTATTCATATCTCAATGCTTCTATTGGATCGAGCCTGGATGCTTTTTGTGCAGGGTAATATCCAAAAAAGATCCCTGTTATTGCACAAACCACAAATGATAAAACGATTGAAGATTCAGACACCAGCGTTGGCCAGGATAAGAAGATCGTGATCAACTTTGATGCTAATAGCCCAAGTAGCACTCCTAAAATACCGCCTGTAATACTTATTACAATTGCTTCAATCAGGAATTGCATAAGTATGTCAACTCCCCTTGCCCCTATCGACATGCGTAATCCAATTTCTTTTGTTCTTTCTGTTACAGACACGTACATGATGTTCATGATACCGATACCGCCAACCAGCAATGAAATCCCGGCAATGGCGGCTAAGAGGACCGTCAGCAATTCGCTTGTCGAACTGAATGTATTTATCAATTCGGCCTGGGTGCGGACAGTAAAGTCGTCTTGCTCCATATTGGAAAGTTTATGTGAGCTTCGAAGTATCTGGCTTACCTCCTGTGTTGCAGGTTCGGATGTTTCGGAAGTCGTAGAAGACGCGTATATCGTTTGAATATATGGGATGGCAAGAATTCTTTTTTGAACAGTTGTGTAGGGTGCCAGTATAATATCATCCTGGTCCTGTCCAAATGCGTTCTCACCTTTCTCAGCCAATACACCAATGATTTTAAAAGGAATTTTATTAAAGCGAATTGTTTTTCCGAGCGGGTCATCGCCGGGATCAAAAATATTTTCGACAACGGTCTGTCCAATCAGGCAAACTTTTGTTGCACCATTTACATCTTCGGTACCGAAGGGGGCTCCTTCTTTTAATGGCCAATTGCGAATATCCAGGAAGTTCGGACTCACGCCCTGCATAGTAGTCGGCCAGTTAAGGGCTCCGTTGATTGCTTGTCCACGGCCTTGTACGGCAGGTGATACCGCATTTATATACTGTGCCTGTGACTGGATGGCCTTGATATCATCAAGCGTGAGAGTTTGTAGTGTACTGGCATCTAACCTTGCCCCACCGCCCGCTGCCTGATTATTATTTGGACGAATAGTGATCATGTTTGAACCCATGCTTGATAACTGGTCTTGGATGCTTTTTTTTGAACCTTGTCCAATTGCTACCATTGCAATCACAGCGCCAACGCCAATAATGATCCCCAGCATGGTGAGAAATGCACGAAGTTTATTTCGTTGTAATGCTCTTAATGCGATCCGTATGAGATTAAAAAGTTTCATTTTTATTATTTCTACAACTCCAATGTTCCCGGGTTACCTGTTCCCGGTAACCCTTTTAATAATCCTCCGAAAGAGGCAATCCCGCAAGCACTTCTTTTGCTGATCGAATATTTTCATTTTTGCTGTCTTTAATAACCCGGCCATCCTTTAGCGTCACAGTCCTGCTACTGAAAGCGGCGATGTCAGGTTCATGTGTTACAAATACAATCGTTCTTCCTTGTTTATTTAGCTCCTGGAACAATGCCATGATCTCATAGGATGTTCTTGAATCGAGATTTCCGGTAGCTTCGTCCGCTAATATCATGACCGGCTCATTCACCAGCGCTCTTGCAATAGCCACGCGCTGTTGCTGACCGCCGGAAAGTTGGTTGGGTAAATGACCGAGACGATCAGAAAGACGAACAGCCTCCAACGCCTTTACTGCCATTTTATGACGTTCGGTCGTCGAGATAATAGAGTTATATAACAATGGCAATTCTACATTTTCGATCGCTGAAGTTCTTGCCAATAAGTTATAAGCCTGGAAGACAAAACCAATTTTCCTGTTTCTTAATTGAGCCAATTCATTTCTTGAGAGTTTCTTTATATCGACATTGTCCAGCAGGTAAGTGCCATCCGTTGGTTTATCGAGACATCCCAGGATATTCAACAATGTTGTTTTGCCCGATCCGCTGCTTCCCATGATTGTAACAAACTCACCTTCTTCTACAGAAAATGAAACGCCTTTCAATGCCTTTACTATTTCGGCCCCCATTTTAAATTCTCTTTTCAGATCGTGTATTTCCAATATTTTATTTGCCATTTCTATTTATTTTATCGTTGCGGTCGATTTCCACCCGTTTGTCCACTTCCCCTGTTATTTCCCTGGCCTCCTCTTCGTTGAGGCATAAATGGACTTCTCTGACTATTATTTGAATTTGCTTTTACGCCGGCCTGTTGTATTCCATCCACTATTTCATCATTAGGAGTCAATCCACCGAGGACTTGCACCTGGGTTCCATCTTCAAGTCCTGTTCTGATGAAACGTCGGGTCAATATATTGCCGTTCAACACCCACACCGACGCCCTTTTAATGCTATTGGAATCATTAGCTAACGAATCTCTTCTCACCCTTCCGTTAACACCATTCATACGTCCATTGGTCCCGGGGGCACTTGCGGTCTGTTGTCTCTTTGTATTTTTTCGTGCATCCACAATTTTATATTTCTTCATTAAACTTGAATCTGGTTTGAATTTGGTCGCACGGGCTGAAATAAGCAAAGCATTATTTTCTTCTTTTGTATAGATCGTTATGTTGGCTGTCATTCCAGGTTTCAACTTAAGCTGATCATTTGCCGTATTAATAATGGTGACATATGTAACTACGTTGGCGGAAATGCTTGGTTGCAATCGAATTTCAGATACCGTTCCTTCAAACAGATCATCCGGAAAGGCATCTACAGTAAATGATACACGTTGTCCTTTTTTGACATTACCTATATCAGCTTCGTCAACAGCGGCATCAACCTGCATTTGGGTAAGATCCTTTGCAATGCTGAATAATGTTGGCGTATTAAAACTCGCTGCAACTGTTTGTCCCTCGCTTACATTTCTGGAAAGTACAGTGCCATCGATTGGTGAATAGATGTTTGCCAGTGAGAGGTTTTTTTGAGCCGCTTGGAGCTGTGATTGAGCAGACTTTAGGCCGGCTTGCGCTACTTTAAATTCATTTTGTGCGGTTTCCAGGTCGGCTTTGCTGATAGCCCCTGCATTGTATAATTGAGTTTGACGATTAGAATTACTTTGTTGATATGTCAACTGGCTTTGTGCTTGCTGAATGCTGCTGACAATTTGTTGTACCTGTGCATTTAAAATTGTCTTGTCTAATTCTGCAAGAAGCTGTCCTTTTTTAACCTTTGAATTAAAATCTGCGTATACTTTGCTAATGGTTCCGGAAACTTGTGTGCCGACTGCAACAGTATCTACTGGTTCCACCGTGCCGGTAGCGGTGATCGCATTTGCAATATACCCGGCATACGGTTTCTCTGTGGCTAAAACTATTTGCGGCGACCTATCCCTGATGAACCAGACAACTGCGACTAGTAAAACTGCCGCCAGAATAATTGAGATCCATAGTATCTTTTTTCTTTTTTTCATATCCTTTTGTTTATCTATAATGTGATGGGCTGCCCCATATAGAATTCATAAATTTTTGTGTTGAGGATCGAGGTATACTTTGCTTCTATAAAATTTTGCAATGATTGTACATAAAGATTTCTCTGTACTAAAAGATCAACTGTCGTAATTGCTCCAAGTTTTAATTGTTCCAATGAGATATTGTATGCTTCACGATTAGCCTGCAATTGCGTATTTGCACTTTTGTATTGTGCCTGCGCATTCAAGGTGGCGATATATGCCTGCTCTATTTGTTGGTTTAAAGTGGTCTTTGCCTGGTCCAATGTCAGCCGGGCCTGGTCAATCAATATTTTTGACTTCTCTACATTTGTTTTGTTAGTCCGGTTATCAAAGAGGGGAATCGATAATGTTGCCCCGAACCGCTGGTATAGATTATTATTTACCTGGTTAAAATACTTCACATCCTGGTTGTCAGAATATCCTGTTGCGATGGAACCACCAAGGCTGATGTTTGGCTTGTAACCTGCTCGGGCCTTTTGCAATTCTGTTTCTGCAATCTGTACTTGCAGTTGATTGTATCGTATTTCCGGTCGATTTTGCAATGCTACATTTTGTGCTTGCAATAATGATGGTATAACTTGTTCAGCTACTAATGTATCCGGCATCACAGGTTTAAAATCCGTGGTGGAAGGCAACTGTAAAATCTGTTTTAAAGTGAGAACATTCTGGCGATATTGATTTTGCGCGTTGACGAGGGTATATTGATCACCCGCAGCTTGTGCTTCCAGTTGCAAGAGGTCTTTTTTTGCAATGCTTCCCGCATTATAACGAATTTTCCCTTGCTCGAACTGTGCCTGCGAAGCTTTTGCGAGCTCTTCTGAGTAAACGATACTTTCCTTGGCCAATAATATATTTAAATAGGCTTGTGTGATCTGGAGTGTAATATCATTTTGCGTAACCTCCGTGTTTAAATTCGCTGCCTGCAGTTGTAAATTTTTTGATTTCAAGTCATTGTTCAGGTACCCTCCCCGGTAAATTGTCCATGCAGAGCTAAGACCATAGTTTCCCGCAAGACTTGATTGAGTTTGAAAACCTCCAACAACAGGATTTGTATTGCCGCTATGTGTCAGGGATTGAGTTGCTGACCCCGAGAGATTGGGATATTTTGCTGCTCTTGCCAGCAGTAGGTCTTGTTCACTTAACTTTTCATCAAGCCTGGTAATGTTTACCTGGATGTTATTTTGTTTTGCATAAGCGATCGTCGTCGCCAGGTCCCACTGAACAGTTGACGTTATAAAACTGCTATCCTGTGCGTAGCAAAAGGAGCTGAAAAAAATGGCCGTAAGAAGTGCTGAATGTAGAAAAATTTTCTTCATCGTATCTCATATTTAATTTTTCTCTCACAGCAGAAATAATTGATTTTTTATATTCGACGACCAATGGGTCATTAAGTATGCGCTAAGAAGTTTTAATTATTACGAGCGGCAATTCAAAAAAGACAAAACATATACCATCAGTATGAAAAAATAAAATATTTGTGGACTGAAACAGGGAGGCTTGCAATGGCACGGTTTTTACTTAACAATTATTAACAAAGATCTTTTCGAAACGGGGTGCTTCACAACTCGATAGCTGAGAAATACCCATTGTACCTGATCTGGGTAATGCCAGCGCAGGAAACTCGAAAAGATTTAGAGAGCTTCTTTTAATTAAGAAGCTCTCATTTTTTATTTGTTGGCAGCCCCGGGGTTAATAAAAAATCCACAGAGTATAGTTAAAGTATTTTTCCGCGCCTGATTCCTGATTAGTGAATCGTACATTTAATTATATGAAACGATCGGGTTCTGCGGATCTTCCATTGCATTATGGGTACGTGCCCAAATGGTTAACTGAAAGGATGGCGAAGCTTGGTCTTGCTATTACCGAATCCATCATTGCAGAATATGGAAAACGGGAGTTGCTTCGCAGGTTAAGCGATCCGTTTTGGTTTCAGAGTCTTGGTGCGGTAATGGGAATGGACTGGCATTCATCTGGCATTACTACGTCAGTAATGGGTGCTTTAAAAAGAGCCATCAATCCTCATGCGAGGGAACTTGGCATTTCTGTTTGCGGGGGCAAAGGCAAATTTTCGAAGGAGACACCCAAAGAATTACTAATAGTAGCAGAACACACAGGACTTGACGGACAGGAGTTGGTACGCTCCAGTAAACTAAGCGCAAAGGTTGATAACACTGCAATTCAGGATGGTTTCCAGTTGTACACACATAATTTTATCGTCAGTGATAACGGTGAATGGACAGTCATTCAACAAGGAATGAGAACAGGTGATAAAACAGCACGACGTTATCACTGGCATTCGGAAAATATTGTGTCGTTTGTAGACGAGCCGCATACGGCCATTTGTGGGATCAACCAGGGCCAGATATTGAATCTTACAGCCAAAGAAGCGTCAGCAACAAGAGAAGGGATGATGAATATCACGAAAGAAAAGCCAGAGCTGATGTTGCAGGAAATTCAACAATTGATTCTTCCTTCTCACCATGACATAAGAAGCGAAGATGTCGATCTGAAACGTTTGGGGACTATTCTTTGGCTGGCTTATGAAAATCAATCTGAAAATTTTGAAGAGCTATTATTACTGCAGGGGGTCGGGCCAAGAACCTTACAATCACTTACGTTGGTCAGTGAAGTGATACACGGAACACCTTCCAGGTTTAAAGATCCTGCGCGATTTGCATTTGCACATGGCGGCAAGGATGGTCATCCTTTTCCGGTCCCTTTAAAAGTGTATGACGAAACAATTGCCAGCCTTCAAATTGCAGTACATAAATCAAAACTTGGACAAACAGATAAACAAGAAGCGATAAAAGCGCTGACAAGGCTTGCACAGCAAGCCGAAAAAAGTTTTACTCCCCAGGATAATTTTGAAGCACTGATCGAAAAGGAGAAAGATGATTCATGGAAATATGATGGTCGAACGGTACTCGGAAAAGCAACCCCACGAAAAACTTCTAAAGGCACTCAATTAAGACTGTTCTAATGCCTTTTGCGAAGAAACACCTGCGGACTATTATTCTCCGGATGAATGGAGTTAATTTGCAATCACGATATGGGTATAAAAAAAAAGCCCCACTGTAGAAACAGAGGGCCTCTAACGATTGCTTGCCATATGAAAAAAAGTTCTATGCTATCTTTGCGCTGTTTTTAGCAGCTTTGATTTTTATAGCCTCAAAAACATCTGCTTCAAATATTGCCTGCCATAAAAATCATTACGGAACAAAAGTAAGTTGAGCCCGGGTAGTTTTGGAGTCAACTTATAAGCGATTTCATGACGACAAAGAAATTTGGACTAATCTAAACCATTGATTTTAAGCGGCTTCAGACAAAATATTTGATTATGGCCAACCGGTTTACGGATTCCCTTTTTCAGCTGATACACTCTCTTCAAAAGTCAGAAAAACGAAACTTTAAGCTCTACATAAAGAGAAGTTCGGGCAAAGAGGATCTGAAGATCATTCTGCTTTTTGACGCAATGGATAAGCTAAATGAATATGATGAAAAGCAATTGCTGAAAAAATTGCCCAACATAACAAAGACGCAGCTGGCTAATTTGAAAACCCATCTATACAAAGAATTATTAGCGAGCCTTCGGCTGATTAAATCCACTGACAGCATCGATATGCAATTGCACGAGCAACTCGATTATGCACGTATCTTATATAATCGGGGGCTTTATATGCAAAGTCTTAAAATATTAGAAAAGGTAAAGGAAGTTTCGCATGCCTATTTCCAGGATAGTCTTCTTGGGCAGGCTATTTCCCTGGAAAAGAAGATCGAAACACTACATATCACACGGAGCATGCAAAACAGGCCGGAAAAATTAACGGAGGAAGCTATTGAAGTAAACGAAAGAAGAAAAAACATAACGAAGCTATCCAATCTCGCCTTGCAGATGTACAGTTGGTATGTGAAGTATGGTCACGCACGAAATGAGGAAGAGGAAAAGAAAGTAAAGAAATACTTCAATCAAAATCTACCTTCCAATGCAAGAAAGCTAAATGGATTTTATGAGCGATTATACCTGTACCAGAGTTCTTGCTGGTATGCTTTTATTTGCCAGGATTTTTTGAAGTATTACCGGTATGCCAAAAAATGGATTGATCTGTTTGATGAACATTCCGTGATGATCCCGGTTGAACCAGGGCATTACATAAAGGGCATGCACAATATTTTGAATGCACACTTTGATCTTCGCAATTACAAAGGGTTTGATGAGTCCCTTCACTGGTTTGAAAAATTTGCAGAAACGCCCATTGCCAGCCAGCATGAAAATTTCAGAGTGCAAACCTTTATTTACCTCTACACGGCAAAGATCAACCAGCATTTTATGCACGGAACATTTAAAGATGGACTTTCTTTAGTTCCCTTTATTGAAGACCGGTTGCAGGAGTATGCTCTATATTTTGACAACCATCGTGTGCTGGTCTTTAATTACAAAATTGCCACGTTATATTTTGGCAGTGGCGATTATGCCACATGTATCGATTACCTGCATCGCATCATCAATGATAATGTCGATCTGCGGTACGATATTCAATGTTATGCGCGGCTTCTTCACTTACTTGCCCATTATGAACTCGAAAATTTTGATATCATGGACTCGCTGATCAAATCAGTATACAGGTACATGACCAAAATGGAAACAATAACTGTAATAGAGGAGGAAATATTCAAATTTTTGCGGGCTTCCTTTAAACTGACGCGACGAGAGTTAAAGCCGGAGCTTGAAAAGCTATTGCAAAAAATAAAGCATCTTGAAAAGAGTCGCTTCGAAACGCGGTCACTTGCTTATCTTGATATTATTTCATGGCTTGAAAGCAAAGTCTATGAAAAGCCGATGAGTGAGATCATTCATGAAAAATACCTGTCTAGCAAAAGAAAGCTGGAAAATCGTGTCGCATGATTTCTACACAACTTGCTTTTGCCGAAACTTTCTCAATTCTTCTTCATTTGTCAGATCTAATCTTAATGGTGTGATAGAGACAAAATCATTCTCCAACGCCCAGCGATCTGTCCCTTCCTCGGCGGGTTCCAGTGGTGTTATCGTAAACCAATAATGTTTGCGTCCCATTGGATCGATACCCGGAACCACTTTTCCATCGTAAAACCGAACTGATTGCCTTGTCCATTTTATTCCTTTTGGCTGGGAAGGAAGGTTCACATTGAAGAGTGAAAGACCCGGAGTTTCTAAAAGTAATTTCAAAGTTTCCTCAACGTAGGGAGCAAGAATGGTAAAATCAGGTTCAGTTTTTCCGACAGGTGTACTGAAAGCAATGCCTTTCTTTCCTAATAAAACAGCTTGTTTTGCGGCCGCGAGTGTTCCTGAATGCCACATCGAATTGCCAAGATTTGGACCCATATTTATTCCCGAAAGCACAACGTCTGTTATATTACTGATGTGAGTACCAAGAGCCACACAATCGGCGGGGGTTCCGTTTACGCGAAAGGCCTCAATACCTTCAAAATTGATCGGCGATTTTCTGTAAGAAAGAGGCCTCGAGTGTGTGACTGCATGCCCCATGGAGGATTGCTCGACATCAGGGGCCACAATTTGAACCTCACCAAATGCTTTTGCTACTTGGGCCAATGCCGCAATCCCTGGGCTGTAGATGCCATCATCATTTGTCACCAGTATTTTCATACTATTTTATAATACATTTTCATGCCATTTCAAAAATGGTACAGTTTTACTGCTATACAGGAGTAGTTTATGAAGACTATTAACCTGTTACACAATCCCACCGCGGGAAACGAAGATCATGACAGGGAAGAATTGACTTCCCTGATGGAGAAAAATGGCTTTGTATGTCAGTACTCGTCTATGAAAAAGGATTGGAAGGATATAGATGAAAAAGTCGATTTTATCGTCGCCGCAGGAGGAGATGGCACCATCAGGAAGATAACCAAACAGTTATTAGATCGTAAGTTGTCGGAAAAAACCTGGCCGATCGCTCTGTTACCTCTTGGTACAGCCAACAATATTGCCCAAACTCTGGAAATAAATGGTAGCACTGAAGAAATTATTCAATCCTGGCATCATACCAACATAAAAGCCTTTGATGTTGGAAGAATCCGTAACCTGCCTAAATCCGATTTTTTTCTTGAAAGTCTTGGATATGGAATGTTTCCTTACCTGATCAAACAAATGAAGAAGGTTGAGAAAAAGGAGATTTCAACACCTGACCAGGAAATAAAAACTGCCCTCGAAACTCTTCGCGAGATCATCTTTACTTATGAACCAAAGCAATGCAATTTGAAAATTGACGGCGTCGATCTTTCCGGGAAATTCCTGATGACAGAAATAATGAACACAAAGCTCATTGGTCCTAACCTTTTTCTCTCTCCCCACGGTGATCCGGGTGACGGAGAATTTGAAGTGATCATGATACCAGAAAAAGACAAGGAGAAATTGGCTACTTATATTTCGGATAAATTGAAGGGAATTGAATCTCCTTATACGTTTCACCAGTTAAAGGCGAAGGAGATAACTATAAGCTGGCAGGGAAGCCATGTGCATGTCGATGACGAGATTATTAAAATTGATAAAGGGGTCGAGATCGAAATCGAATTGCGAAAGGGTTTGCTGGAATTCATGGTTCCAAATAAAAATGGGGTGATCTGATGGGTAATAAAAAAAACTGCAACCGGAGAGTTGCAGTTTGATAAGTGTAAGAAATTCCACTTACATATTGTGTCGGGTATCACCGGCAAATGATTTTGCCTCTCTCCTTGCACTGCCAGCCATGTCCTCGGCATCGTCTCTGAACGAATCAAATTTTTCCGTGACCGAATCAATAAAATCATCGAATTTTTCCTTTAAATCATTTGCCTTGCGGCTTATGCGTTTCCTTGTTTCCGACCCTTTTTCGGGTGCCAATAGAAGACCTGCGACAAGACCCAGTGTAAATCCCCATAAGATTTTTGACATAAAATGTATTTTAAGGTGATCAATTTCTCCTTTTTTTAATAAAATATCATGCCATCAAAGGCGAAAACTCTACATGTTCCTCCTGTATTGCCCACCTACTTCGTACAACGCATGTGTAATTTGCCCCAGTGAACAGTATTTTACTGTTTCTATTAGTTCAGAAAATATGTTACCGTTATTGATCGCGACGTCCTTCAATCTTTCTAACGCTTCTTCTCTTTTCAATTCGTTTCGAATCCAAAAGGCGTTGAGGTTGGCGATCTGTTGTTCTTTTTCGTCTTTGGTGCTTCTTATCACTTCGTTGGGAATGATGGTAGGACTTCCTTTTTTATTGAGAAATGTATTTACGCCGATGATCGGTAATTCCCCTGTATGTTTTTGATGTTCGTAATACAAGCTTTCTTCCTGTATCTTATTTCGCTGATACATTCTTTCCATGGCGCCCAATACTCCTCCCCGCTCTGTTAGCCTGTCAAATTCGGTCATGACGGCCTCTTCAACCAGGTCTGTCAGTTCTTCAACCGCGAAACTTCCCTGTATAAAATTTTCTGTTTTTGCAGAGCCTAATTCACGATTAATGATCAATTGAATGGCCATCGCCCTTCGTACGCTTTCTTCGGTAGGTGTCGTAATAGCTTCATCGTATGCATTTGTGTGAAGTGAATTGCAGTTGTCATAAATAGCATACAAAGCCTGCAGGGTGGTGCGAATGTCATTGAAGTCAATTTCCTGAGCATG
>DASYSW010000285.1:0-11146 GCA_036002905.1 Chitinophagaceae bacterium | reverse complement strand
GACATACGGAGTATTCTCTGGAGATGCAGCTGCTACCACTGTTCCAAATCCTATCGCCTCCACCTCTCCTATTCCCGCTGGTTCCTGCGTCGTGACCGGTGCGTTTACTACGCCATTAACGATTACGGGAAAAGAAATAAGGGACATTAAGGTAACCGTTTCACTTTCCACCAATAAAAGCTTTGAATGGAAAGATCATAACCTCAATGGGGTCTATGAACCACTTGATGGCGACTCAGTCGTGAACATGGGCATCCGGGGACTTATACCCACTGCGCAATAAATATTTCTTTCAGTTTAAATAAACAGCCGCCCGGTGAAGGACGGCTGCCAGAATTCAATGGCTGTTATTTTGTGTTTTCCTAAAAAGCTTTCTTTGGCTTCAGTTCATCAATTGTTGTCTGTGGGACCAGGACCTTGTGTGCTTTTTCAACAACCAGCTCTTTTGATAGGTTGAAGGAGGCAGTGCTTTTTATGTCTAGCGAAGAAGCACCGACCTTAATGGTGTAATCTCCTGCTTCTGCGATCCATGAAGAGACGTCTGTCTCAAAAGAAGCCAGGTCGTCGGCACTTAGTGTGAATGTGATTTTTTGTGATTTGCCCGGCTGCAGCAAATCTGTTTTAGCGAAGGCCTTCAGTTCTTCCGATGGTTTGTCCAGCTTTTTTGCGGGCGCTCCCAGGTATAATTCCACTACTTCTTTTCCCGCTGCCTGTCCCGTGTTAGTGATCGTTACGGTGGCAGTGATCTTATCACCAAAACTTGATGCACTCAACTGGACGGGGCTGTAGCTGAATTTAGTGTACGACAAACCATAGCCAAATTCGTATGCTGGTTTTACATTGAAAGTGTTAGCATAGCGATAGCCTGTATAAATACCTTCTTCATATGTTACCTCCCCTGGAATTGCTTTCATTCCAAACATTCCAGTAGTAGCTTTTTCCGGAAATTCTTTGCCGGGAAAGTTTCTAGCAGAAGATACATCATTATATGAGGCAGGGAACGTTGTCGCAAGTTTGCCCGAAGGATTTACTTTTCCACTTAACACATCAGCGATCGCATTGCCACCTTCCTGTCCCGGTTGCCACGCAAGCAGCACTGCATCTACCTTGTCCTGGAATGATGATACATCAATCACTCCGCCGATGTTCAATACCATGATGACCGGCTTATGTTTTCCGTGGAAAGCACCACTCACATTGGTGATCATTTCTTTTTCCTGGCTGGTCAGCTCATAATCGTCAGCCAGCTTTCTGTCTTTACCCTCCCCTGCGTTTCTACCGATGTAGACAATGGCAATATCTGAAACAACCGCTTTCTGCTCAACACTATTTTTGTCAAACGTCAATTCAGGCGCCATTGGTGTTGGGTTCATAATTTCCATCAATGGATTTTTCTTCGGATGCTTCTTTGCATAATCATCCATATAATTTAGATAACCCTTTTGTATATCCATGTCAAGCTTGTAACCGGCAGTGTTTAATCCTTCGGCCAATGAAACAGCGTAAGCTTTGCTGACATCACCGCTTCCAGTACCACCTGCGATCAGGTCATAACCATGATTTCCATACAGTGCAATTGATTGAGAAGATTTTTTTATAGGCAAAGCATTATTTTCATTCTTTAGCAAGACCATGCTTTCTGCCGCTGCTTCTCTCGAGATCTGCGCATGTTGCTTAAGATCGGGATGATTGGAGTACTTATAATTTTTGAAAGAAGGTGTTTGCAGCATCACTTTTAAAATACCTGCGACATTTTCATCCAGTACTTTCTCTTCTAACTGTCCGTTTTTTACTGCTTCGATGAGCTTGGCTGCCTGCTCCTTTGTACCGGGCATCAGCAGGTTGTTTCCTGCCTTCATTTGAGCAACAGGATCCTTTCCACCAAACCAATCGGTCATTACATATCCCTGAAAGCCCCACTCATCTCGTAGAATTGTAGTAAGCAGATCGCGATTCTCGGAGGTATAGGCACCATTGATATAGTTATAAGAACTCATGACGGCCCAGGGTTGAGATCTTTTCACAGCGATCTCAAATCCTTTCAGATAAATTTCCCTTAATGCTCTTTCGCTCGCCAGGGTGTTCACCGTGTTCCGGTTGGTCTCCTGCTCATTCGCCGCAAAATGTTTTATGGTCGCTCCCACTCCTTGCGACTGGATACCATTTATGATTGCTGCCGCAGCCATGCCGGAAACCAATGGATCTTCTGAATAATATTCAAAATTCCTTCCCCCGAGAGGATTGCGGTGAATATTCATTCCCGGGCCAAGAATAAAATCAATACCATATTCCTTGATCTCGTTTCCAAAAGCAACGCCGACTTTTTTGATGAGGGATGTATCCCAGCTTGAGGCTAACAGTGTTCCCACGGGCCAGGCTGTGGTATATGTTTTATTCGACGAGTCGAAAAATATATGAATACCCGCAGGACCATCCGCAAATTGGAGTGACGGTATACCCAGTCTTGGAATAGCAACAGAATGACCGGATATGCCTTTCACTTTATCTGGTGTTTCATCGGTCGCCCCACCAAGATTGACACCGGGAATAACTAAACCCTTACCCACAACTAACTTCGCTTTCTCTTCAAGTGTCATCGCCTTGATGATATCTGGAATGGGATCTTTACCCAGTTGAGGTGCTTTGTTTTGTGAGCGGGCAACAAAAGAAATGAAAACTGTCACGCACAGTACAACGCGGCGCAATTGATATGATTTCATAAAAAAACTTTGAAACAATTAAAAATTGATAAAAGAAAGATTAGTTGCCGCTAATCCCGATACTTTACTTTGCGGCTTTCACCCGCTCGCCTTCTGCATCAAACATGCCCATCAGGCTACCGGTAATATGATCGTCGTCTTTTTTTGTCATTGCCAGGTTTACATCGTATCCCTGTGCACTGAAATAAGCAGTGGCTGTATTTCCATTTAACTCTACCTTGTCGATCTTTGCGATTTCCGTGCCCGTAGAATCCTGAACAACGCCGGTCATTGTAGTATCTTTTTTTTCAAGTACAAAAAACATCTTTGTGTCGCCGTTTGGTAAACCTTTTAACAGCACGCTCCATTTACCTGCAAAATAATCGGCGCCTGTAGTTTGCGCTTTTGCCCCAGCAATAAATAATAAGGAAAACAACCCGACGAGAATTGATTTGAACTTTTTCATTGTAATTGATTTGATGTTGTGTTTTTTATTAAAGTCTTTATGTTATTCGTTTCTTTACCAGTTCTCCGGGACGTAAATTCCGGGCAAATATAAATCTATTGTATCATTTTGATACAATAATAAAAAAATTTATTTTTACACAGGAATTTATCACCTGCTTACGGTTGTTAGCGACCAGGTTGCATTAAGAAGTAAATTGTAACTATGACCTCAATTAATAAGACAAGCAACAATGAATTGAAAAAAATCATAAGGGAGTTCCGTGAAACTGCGCCGGACGTATACATGCCGGGAATATCGGTTGACTCGGTGATCTTTGGCTTTCACGACGACAAATTGAAAGTGCTGTTATCACAGGTCGGCGACCCGCCATCTTTCGGTTTGCCTGGCGGTTTTGTGCGGAAGGATGAAGATCTTGACGATGCTGCTTTAAGAATACTACAGGAAAGGACAGGTTTCGAAAACATCTACCTGGAGCAATTTTACACTTCGGGTAAAAAAGATCGTTCAAATGGAAAGATGCTGAAGGACCTGATGGAAAAAGTTATTGGAAAAATGCCGGAAAGCAGTTGGTTTATGCAGAGATTCGTTTCTGTATGTTACTATGCATTGATAGACGACACAAAAGTAAAACCCTCCGCGGAGGTCATCTTTGGTGAATTCAAGTGGTTTGATATAAACCGGGTACCGAAACTTATTTTCGATCATAATCTCATCATCAAAAAGGCACTGGCGACACTCCAGTCTGATCTTGATAATAAATTGGTAGGCTCAAACCTGATGAGCGAAACTTTTACAATGAATGAGCTGCAAAGGTTGTATGAAGCCGTGTACCAGGAAAAACTTGTGCGTACCAATTTCCAGAGAAAAATGTTAGGTCTTGGTGTGCTGGAGAGGTTGGACAAACAATACAACGGCAAATCACACAAAGCACCCTTCTTATACAGGTTTAGCAAGGCGAAAAGAAAAACTTATCACCGTTCGCCATAGACATAAATACTTAGAACAGGTGTACCAAGGGGACCAAACTTGTTAGTTTGCTACAAGATATTTAATTTCCAGTATCAATCATTCTGGTTTGCGCATTACGTCTTATTCTGCCATTCTTGCTTCCTTGTTGTTCGCATCGACAATAAAAATTGCGGCGCAGATCACTGATTCTGTCAGCGCCATCTTCACGAAGTTTATACAAACAAGTACAAACAAAAGCATAGTCTTGCTGACCAATCGAAACATTTACCTGGCGGGAGAGAAAATCTGGTTCAAAGCGTATTCAGTTGCTACCCATGACGGGAAGCTTGACCTGGCATCAAAAAATTTATTTGCGGACCTTGTCAGCGAAAAAGATAGTGTCATTGAACAAGTTGTTTTGGACAATAGTGGCATGCATACAGATGGGGCCTTTAATTTGCCAGGATCAATCCCAACGGGATTTTACTGGATAAGATGTTACACAGTCAAACAATTAGAAAACAAAAAAGATGTTTTTCTTCATCCTGTATACATTGTAAACAAGCAACTCCACGATGAAGGCATATACGCAAGAAAGTTTGAAAACAACCTGGTCCACAACGGCTCCAATCCTTCTGTTCATTTTTATGCGGAAAGACTAACTGCTATCCCGGGAATTATCTCGACAGGCGTAATTGAGATAAGAGATGGTCACAACAATCCATTGTCTGCGACAGGCAGTCTTTTAGACAGTAAAGATTCGATCATAACAAGTTTCAAAACAAATAGTCTTGGACTTACCCGGTTGACGTTTGTGGATGAGCCTTCGGAAACATACACAGCTGTTTTTTATCTGAATAACCAGGCCCTCAGGTACCAGCTCCCTGCTCCCGACAAAACATCTATTCAACTTTCGGTAGCAAATCAAAACACAAAAACGATAAAAGCATTTGTAACGCTGGAAGACTCTGTGCCTGTTGAGACTCATACGACTATTTTAGCGGTGCAGCGTGATAGTTTGTACTGGGCGGCGGTTGGCGCAGGAAGTTATGGAATTACTATACCGACCGACAATTTTCCCGGTGGCATTGTAAGGCTTTTATTATTTGACGGAAAGAAGAATTTAGTGAGTGAACGAAAAATTTATATCCCAAAGGAAAATGTTGAGATCGAAGTAAAGCCTGACAAAAAGAGATACTCTCCAAGAGAAAATGTAAATCTTCATCTTAAGATATCGCAACCGACCCGGGAGCCACTTGTATCTATGCTAAATATCGCGGTGGAAGATGAAAGGGTTCAAAAATTTTCAGACAGCATAGAAACAAATGGCACTGCCCCGCCTAACGAGTTGCTTTTTCACAGCTGGTTGAAACGATTCAAGGCAAAATACTCCGATGATGATATTGATCTGTTGATGATAACAAGGAAACCAGATTTCCGACCACCCTTTGACACAAGCTCACACGAGAACGAAGTCTATGAGGACAACACAAAACTTCTAAACCTGGTTGGCAAAGTAATGAATAGAAAAGGCAACGGCATCAATAATCGCATTGTCAACGCCCTGGCAAAAAACTCCCGGCAATTTTTTATGGATGTTGATACGACGGACCAGGATGGTATGTTTAGTTTATCGATGCCACAGGGATTTGACAGCTTACACTTCTCCTTACAGGTAACCGACAAGCACCTCGTGCAGATGCCCTCTGATAGTATAAAAATAGAAAGCTTCCATTACCCGGATCTTTCAACGTCCGTCGCGCTTAAACAGCAATCGCTGTTTAATAGTTTCAATGCTCTTTCATCGTTGAAAAGATATCATGTCGATACGACAAGTTTTTTCCAGGGTGTAGGATGGCTTACACCCGTAACAGTAACGGCGATAAAAAAGGTCGAGCCAAATTATGATGTATCGAGGCGCCTGAACTCCATTTCCCAAATCGTCACAAGTGACAAGATCCGGTATGCCGTCGGTCCTGAAGGCATTATGAACCTTCTTCGCATGGTGCCGGGCGTGACGGTGTACGATAACGACTTTGTAATCTTTGGACCCAGTCATGATTTTGCCGGACACGTGGCACGACCCTTACTTGTTGTGGATGGAATTCCAATGCCCGATAGAGTGGGTGCACTGGGCTATTTGACGGAAGCTGTGAATCCGGCCGATATAGACTTTATAGAAATACTAAGAGGCGGTGAAGCGGCTCAATTTGGGTCCAGGGGCGCAGGTGGAGTCATCTCGGTCAATACCAAACACGGCCCTGATAGAACAGACTACTTAAAAAGTAATTTACGGGTATTTGCACCGGTAACTTATCACGTTTGCCCAAAGTTTGAAATGCCCGATTATTCAAATAAAGAAATCAAGAATAGTTCAACGCCCGATACCCGTACCGCCATTTACTGGAATGGAAATATTATAACAAATACAAATGGTGAAGCCGATATAAATTTTTATACAGGTGATAATCTTACAAACTATGCAATTACTATTACCGGGTTAACGGCAAATGGAGACTTGATTTATAAACGTATTGTCATTGAAAATAGAGGAAAGAACAGGTAACAATTCAACTATTTCTTCATTGCATATCCACCATAAAGTATATTCATATCCTTGCTTTCAATGAGCCAAAAATGTTTGCCGAGATCTTCAAATGTCCATTCACCTTTTGCCCGCTTCCTCAGGTAGCTCAACATTTTTGGAATAGAGATATTCGGCGATGAGCCAACATGTTCTTTCCATTCCAAACCACTCTTAGCAAGAAGCTCTTTAAGCTCGAAGGGTTTTATGAACATTTCCCAAACATGCAGGTTCGGTGGCATGAACGCCCAGCGTTTCCATTCCTGCCATATTTTGATCGCGACCAGTTTGCTGATGAAAGTCCTGTTCAGCGTATCGTAAAAGAAAATACCATTCGGCCTAAGTACCCGCGAAATCTCTGCTATTACTTTTGGAAGATCCCGGACATGTTCCAGCACATCGCAACAAAAAACCGCATCAAATGAATTGTTACTATATGGTAGGTTCTCTCCAACACCCTTCTCGTATTTAATATTAAGTCCACTTGATCTTGCGTGGTTGGATGCAGTCATGATCGATTGTTCTGACGGATCAATCCCGGTTGTAATAAATCCCATTCTTGCGATCTCTTCTGTCAATATACCTCCACCTGATCCTACCTCAAGAGCCGTTTTGCCCCCAGGATCTATCCCAAGTTGCTTGATAATATTTTTCTGATATCCAGCCCGCCATGGATTCACTGAAGTTTTTAGCAGGTGCAAAACAGTATCGCCTCTCCACCAGATGTCGCCCTGGGCATTGTAAAGATTGTTATCGATCTTATTATAGATCCCTGGTTTCGTTTTTTCAAGTGTTGTCATGACAATCGTTTTTTGTGGCTTATATAAAAATACAAAGGAGGAAAAATAAATTAATCCTCCAATGATAACAACTGAAAAACTCTTTTAGTTAGCGAGCCCGATCTGTTTCATAAATGTTTGGTTGTCCCAAAAAAGGTGTTCTTCGGACATTGTGCCATCTGTTTTCCATATCCCTACCGTGCACATCGGCAATTTGAAAGCCTTACCTGTTGGCGGAATTGTTTTTCCATTGCCGATCGGCATCGGCTTTGTGAAAGTGCCTTCAAAAACACCCGTTACCGCTGTTACATTGCCCGAGCCTAAGCGAATTGGATGTTCTTTTATTCTTGTGTCAGGAGCAAATACAAACAGCGCCTTTAGATCTTCGATATGTTTTTCTATTCCTTCAGTCATGTGCCCGTCGGGCCAATAAACCTTGATGTCGGCTGCATGACTCTCATGTAAACGATCCCATTGCTGATTCGTGAATACTGTGTAATCGAGGGTGTCGAATTTTTCCAAATTTTTTGCAATGGTCGCGTCATTAGCCGTCAATTGTTTTACCTGGTTGCGAAGTGAATCAATTTCAGCCCCGCTCGCTGTAGTGCCGCTAGTGCTGTTGCAATTTGTAAAGACTATGGCTGTTACAACAGCGATAATGAAGCTAAATGCATTCATTGAGATTCCCTTTTTCATATCAATCTTTTTAAGCGTTAGTGTGATCGTTGGATGACGATATAAAGCTACATTCCGCTCGAGCCTAAACTCGTTCGCCTATGCGAATAAATCATTTTTGATTCCTGATCCTGCTGAGTGAAGAAGGCAAAATGCCTAAATAAGAAGCGATGAGATATTGCGGTACACGTTGAAGCAAGTCAGGGTAGTGTTCTCTTAACCTGTTATATTTTGCCTTCGCGTCCTGGGAATAGATATCTGATAACTCCACCAAAAGATTGGCGTAAGCAGTTTGAATCAGTATCCGGAAATAGGTTTCAAATGCAGGACTGCACTTCATTGCATGTTCCAAACTTTCTTTTGTTATACTCCATAATTCAGACGGCTCCAGCGCTTCAATTGTGAAAAGTGCCTTTGCGCCTGTCAAAAAACTATTCAGGTCGCCGATCCAGAAATTTTCCTTTGCAAACCGTACGACTTGTATATCCCCACTGTCAAGTGTTTTGTAAGAGAACAACAGACCTTTTTGAATAAAAAATGCTTTGTCAGTGTAATGGCCCTCGGTGAGGAGTTTTTGCTTTTTGTCTATCGTCTCGTACTTAAAATAGTGAACGATAGATTCAAACTCTTTTTCGGCCGCGGGTGCTTTGGAAACAATGCTATTAAAAAGAGTACCTGTGGATATGTTTACATCACTGTTCAAAATCGCGGGTTGGCGTTGTTGCAGCCATACGTAAATATATGGGATTATATACTCAAGCCTGATGGGTCTATGCGCTTAGAGATTCCATTTGCGTTTCTAATTCTGGCGGAGCCAAGACAATCGCTACGGCTGCAACGAGAAGTTCCGTGCCTTTTACTTCGGCATCAGATGGTTCCCGGTGCTGCCGGAAATACGTTCCGAAAGTGCCGATAACTTTATTGTCACCGGTTTTGATCGGCATGCTCCAGGCGCCGAGATAACCCAATGCCAGTGGCAGGTGACGCAGCTCGGCCCATTTATTATCTGCATAAAAACTAGGGGTGAGGACGACACACCCGGTTGCGGCAGCGGCTGCGCAGGTACCCACATCCGCATTCGGTCTGAGGCCGTCGATCGCCCGCAAGTAATCATCGGGGAGTTGGGGTGAGGCTGCATTTCTTAAAAGGCCATCATTGTCGAGCAAAAGAATGGACACCGCGGTTCCCAGTCCTGCCGCAGTCTCCGCAGCACCCGCGATGTAATAAAGTATGTCTTCCCAAGTGCCCCCGGATTCGTGCATAGCCAGCGCTTGCTGATATGTTTGTGTATATAGATCTTCAATCATTTAACAATTCGTAAAGTGATAGCAGATGAAGAAACAAGATTCATACCCTTTTGCGCAACAGTGATCTATGAACCCAATTGTTGACTTTGAACAACCAGGCAAGGCGGCAGCGGCACAACAAATCCAGGGTTTCACCGTTGGAATTGAGTTATGGATTTAATACTTTGGTGCAGCAAACACAGGTTATCGTTAGAAACAAGGCATGCCCTGTCTCTGATGCCGCCGGTTTCAAATTGACCAGGAAAAAAATTGAGGCAAGCATTTTGCTGTGAAATTCCGGCTTCGGCCACCAAACTATTAATCCGTAAAATCAAAACGACACCATTATGACACCCACATCTAAGCCTAAAGTGAAAGTGGCAAAAAAATTACTCGTTGTTGAAGATGAAGGTCAGATTGGCCTGGTTCTTAACATGATCCTTTCCGACAGGGACTTCGACCTGGACTACGTGAATAACCTGCTCGATGCCCAGGAATACCTGGAAAGGAATAACCCTTCGGTGGTTATTTTAGACAACAAACTTCCGGACGGATTCGGCGTTGATTTTATCAGCTACATCAAGAAAAAATATCCTTCCATCAAGATCATCATGATCTCCGGTTTTAGTACTGCGCGCGACGTGGCTTTGGAAAATGGAGCTGATATGTTTCTTGAAAAACCTTTTTCAATGGACAAGGTCAACGAGGCGATCGATACAGTTTTAGCTTAAGACAGGAACAGCCCTTTATTATTGTAGTATTTCCTTGACGCGTTCACCGCTGGCATCAAACATCCCTAATGCTTTACCGGTAATGTGGTCTTCATCTTTTTTGGTGAGCACCACATTCACATCAGTACCCATAGATGTGTAATAAAGTGTGATCTCATTATCCTTTACATCCACTTTGGAACATTTCGCCATTTCCTTACCTGTTGCGCCATCCATGACAGTTCCCGCCAGGCCATTCTCCTTCTTTTCAAGAATATAAACTCTTTTCAAATCTCCATAAGGTGTCCCTGTTACCAGTACATTCCATTTGCCTACAAAAAAATCTGCACCGGTTTTTGATTGCGCATGCGAGCTAAAGGATAAAACCAGGGATAATGACCCGATTACAAAACAGCTTAGCTTTTTCATATGCAAATAGTTTTTGATGTCATTTTTTTAATCTCTTGTGCCAGCAATAATAAGATACGATACCTGGCACAATCCAGATCAACATCGTGAGCATCAGTGGATCGAATTTGCCGGACGATGCGACGCCCGAATAAATTGAGGCCGTAAGGTCAAAGAATAAACCCGCATATGCCCATTCTTTTATGCTCCGGTTTAAACCCGGAATAAGAATGACGATACTGCCGATCAGTTTTGCATAGCTGATAAATGGTATAAAATACACAGGGTAGCCAAGTGCATCGTGTATCAGCTGAATCGCGGGTTGCGAAGGCTGCAGACCGCCTGCTGCTGAGAAGATCATGAGACCCGCAAAAATTATTGTGGATATCCAATAAATGATGTTTGTGGTTTTTGATGCCATAGAATTGTTTTGGACAATAAAATTTCTCCAATAAATTTAAATGCTTCTGTTGATTTTACCTGATTTAAATGCTCGCACTCAAAAATTCCGGGAGAGACACAGCATTGCGTATACAGGAACAGCAGATGCAATAATATGATGTAGAGACAGGGCATGCCCTGTCTCTA
>DASYSW010000284.1:0-16865 GCA_036002905.1 Chitinophagaceae bacterium | reverse complement strand
TAATATAAACATCAAGATTGCGGGAATTGAAGAAGGAGTCATTTCCCCACAAAAGGTTTAAAATATCTCTTCGATCGATCACCCTGTCCCTGCTTTCATAAAGGAGTTTCAGCAATTCACTTTCCCTGAATGATAACTTGCGTTGTTCCTTATCGTTGCTTAAAACCTGCCGGTTGATCTGAAAATTGTACTTGCCGATCTTTACCGATTCAGCCGTTACCTTTTTTGATCCATCCTTTCCTGAACGAAGCAGGTTTTGCATGCGAACGATCAACTCTTCCATGCTAAAGGGTTTGCGGATATAATCATTGCCGCCCAGGGTGAAACCCTTTACGACATCCTCCGTTTGTGTTTTTGCTGTGAGAAAAATAATGGGAATACTTTCATTAATGTCCCTTATTTCGTCAGCTATTTCAAAACCGTCTTTGTTGGGCAACATTACGTCGAGCACACAGATATCGGGTTGATATCTTTTAAAAACGTCCATTGCTTTTGCTCCATCATGCTCCATGATCACTTCAAATTCGCGGCTTTCGAGGCTTTCCTTAACGATCCTGGCAAGAAATAGCTCGTCCTCAACATAAAAAACTTTCGTTTTACTCATGTATTATTTTTTGGAATTGAGACAGTAATAATTGTGCCTTCGCCAGGTCTACTGTCGACAGAAATTTTTCCTTCGTGTTTTTGTACAACGTGCGCAACATAGCTTAAGCCAAGCCCGTAACCCTTTGTATTATGCATATTTCCCGTGGGTATACGAAAAAATTTTTCAAATATTTTATTTCTATACTCGGGTGCAATGCCAATGCCATTGTCAGTTACCTGCATTTCAACAGTGTTTTTATCTCCCTCCAATCTTATTTCGATAACCGGTCGCTCCTTACTGTATTTTAATGCATTATCCACCAAATTAAACACGACGCTCAATAGGTGCAGCCTGTCAGCCTGCAAATTTGTATCGCCTTGTTGAGTTATAGAAACAACGGCTTGATACTTTTCGATCTGTAAACGCATTGATGCTACTACTTCATCCACCACAGTCCTGAGATCAAAGGATTCATGCTGCAATTCAATTTCTCTTTTCTCAAACATAGAAAGTTTCAAAACCTTATCCACCAGTAACCCGAGCCGTTGCAATTCGTTGGAAGAAATGTCAAGATATTCCTTCGTACGCTGCGGGTCCTCCATGGCATTAAAATTCTTTAACGCCTCGATCGCTACACCGACAGTGGCGATAGGCGTTTTCAATTCGTGGGTAATGTTCCCAATGAACTCGTTCTTTATCTCAGCCAACCGTTGTTGCTTCAATAAGTTTTTATAGAGAAATACAAAAGAGAGGATCGTGACACCGACCAGGAAAATAGAAAACAAAACAGGGAGCATTATCTTCTTTAATAAGTATGGAAACGTGTTGCCCAGTTCAAGATGATAAGTAACGGGATGTGCCAATCCCACTGTGACATCTGAAAAATCAATCTCATCATCTCCTGCGATCTTATCAGCAAAAGAAATATCAAAAGGGATTGGTAAAAGTTCCTCTTTAAGTTTCTGCTGGTAGGCTGCAGTCACCTCAGGAATCTTTAGTGAATCCTGCAATGAATCAACGCCATAAAAAATCTTTAAGATATTACTATCGTCTTGGACGGTCTTTTCAAGACGGATCGGTGTGCTATCAAAGTGATTTTTTCCTCCTTTCTCCAGCGAAAGAATAACCGTTGAATCTACAGTATAGTTAAATGTATCCTTTACTTTGTCACGCATTGCATTCATGAGTGTAATGATCTGTCGCCTTGGAAGCATTTTCGTCTTGACACCCTCCCTATGATCATCTGCAATAAAGACCCGTTTGAACTTATGCAACGAATCAAAGCCCTTCAATTTCAATTTAACCGCCTGTAAGCGCCTTACGGTTTCCTGGAATGCCACACTGGTCTTGATTTGCAGTGTTCGCTTCTCTCTATCATAGCTATTTTTTAGCCAATAAACCTGGAAACCGGTTACGACCAAAATCGTGATAAACATCAGAATGGGATCAGGTATGATTCTTTTTCTGCTCATGAATTGAACAAAATTACCATTCGCCCGGCTCTTGGAACACCGCGTTAACCTTTATTAACCTTAATGAAACGAATGTTAACCTCTTGCCGTGAGATCAAATTTTAGTTTTGAAAAAAACAAAAAATGAGAAAGTTAGTATTGGTATCCACCAGCGTTTTACTCGTCAATCTTTTGACTGCTCAGCAAAAAGAAGGGAAGGTCATCTACGACCGAACCATACAAATGGAGATTCATATTAATGACAACGATGAAGTATCACAAATGCTTCCGAAGACGCGCACAGATAAGTTTGAATTGACATTTGGCAACAATCAATCGATTTGGAAGCACGTAGACGAAGAAGAAGAAAATGATGAATTTGGAGGAAATGGTATGCAAATAAGAATGGTAGGACCCGGCCAGAATGATGTTGTATTTTACGATTTTACAAATGCCCGAAAAGTTGAACAAAGAGAAATGTTTGATAAAAAATTCATTGTTACCGACAGTATTCGAAAATTAAATTGGAAGTTAACCGGTGAAACGCAAACCGTTCTTGGCCATGTTTGTCAGAAGGCAATCGCACAAAATATTGCTAAGCGAATGCAGATGACGATGGACAATGGTAAAATGGAAAGAAAAGAGATCACGGATACAAGTATGGTGATCGCATGGTTCACCGCCGATATACCCGTACCAGCTGGACCCGAGGTCCAGGGGCAACTACCGGGATTAATTCTTGCACTCGATATGAATAATGGCCGTATGGTTTACAAAGCAGTCGACATCTCGCCAAAAGCTGATGTTGCGTCCATCAAAGAACCGGTGAAAGGGAAAAAGGTTACGCCTGCAGAGTTTACTGATGAAAGAAACAAAATGATGGACGAAATGCAGAAAAACAATCAGGGTGGTGGTACAAGGGTAATTATAAGAAACTAACACCTACCTCTTTCTTCGCAACATAATAGATGCATTTTTTTGCAAATCTGCGCTGAAGCGAACCTGGTAAATATCGTCCCCGTCACGGACAGTAAGGAGACCTGTGTTGGGCGGAATTGTTCCCAGGTTTTCGGCAAACAAAACAAGTTGTACCGAATCTGAAGCAGCAGAGATGTAGATAGTTTTCTTAGTTGCTGATTCCTTTAGTTTTTGTTTGGATATTATATTTTCTCCGTTCATAAAAACACTGACCGTATCTCCATCGACGATCCCATTATCATAGAGCGATAAAATGAGACTGTCGTTTTTGAAATAGAGATCTTGTATTGTTTCGTTCTTACGGTCAGCCACCGCAGCGGGCAACTCCTTTGCTGGTCCCGTCATTTCTTTTTGTTGGGTTACAGGCTTGCTTATAGAAACCGCGGTAACATTTTTTTGCTCTTCCGTTTTATTTCCTACGGACTGATCGTTCTTTTGAGGGACTTGCACAACGTCTGGTTTTTTCAATTCTGCTGTTTGCGTTTGGTTAGGTTTATTTACAGTAGAATTATTCCCGTTACTCGACTGAACGCCACCTACGTTGGCAGCACCATCATTTTTCAAAACGATCGGTTTGCTCAGAGCAGTAGTTACCGGCGCAACAGTTTCTTTTTTCTTGTCGACAACAGCTACATTACTCTTGTCTGTTTTTTGAAGGTTATCAGGTTCAGAATTTTTCACCGGCTGCTGAGCAGGCTTATTTTCCTTTGTAATTACTTCTGTCTCTTTCTTTGTATTGGTAACAGCCAGCATTTGTGAGCTATCTTGCTTTTCTGTATTCGTGACCTTAGCAGGAGCGTTGGCTATTGATAGCGGCACCGGGTTTTTCACAATGTCATACTTTCTATTGTCCGATGGTTTTTGAACGTTTGTCTGCTGCGGCCTGGATCTCATTTCGATGTGACTGCTAACAACGGGTTCTTCTTTCTTCTTTTCTTTTTTGGCTGCGATATCTGATTTTACATTCAGTTCCTGCAAATGTGAAAGCAGTTCAGATTCATCATCATCCTTTTTTTCCTTTACTGCTGCAGAGCCCCCAATAGAATAATACTTTTTCGTTTGATTGGTGCTCCAGCGCCCTTTTGAAATATCAATGGTGCTGTCATTGATCAATGGGAATGTAGTCGTTTGTTTTACACCTTTTGATGCTCGTTGCGGGAAATTATTCCAAATCATTTCAACGTCTTCGACAACCAGGCTACCATCTTTTCGCTCAGCCTTAATTCTCTTTACACTGCAGTAAAATGTATCGTTGTTGATAAAGGTAGTATAGCTATAACCTGTGATCTTTCCTTTGTATTCGCTGAGACCTAATTCAAAATCCTGGTAGCGATGCGTGCTGTCATTCACCAGAGTTCCTGTCCATATACCATGAATGTTTTGTGCAAACAATGAAAATGGAAATGCCAGGATTATCAGCAGGGACAGGTACAGGTTTTTCATGATATTAAGCTTGATGCAGGTCCTTTACACAGGGCCGCTGCTTTCGCAAGGATTTATTAATAACGAATTTATGTTCTGCCTGTTGTGCAGCTTTTTACTTTCTTCCCTCCAGGTTTAAAATAAAAAAGGCTGACGTTGTCAGCCTCCAATTTCTTTATTATCTTTTAATTCTAAAAGCTTTGTCCGGAATTAGCCGTTCATACTGGCCAAAAATTCGTAATTATCCTTCGTACCTTTCATACGTTTTAATAGTTCATTCATGGCCTCCTCCGTATTCATGTCAGTTAAATAAACCCGGAGCAAATTCATTCTTTGCAAAACATCTCGTTCAAGCAAGAGGTCATCACGACGGGTTGAAGATGCAACAAGATCAATAGCCGGGTAAACACGGCGATTTGATAATCTCCTGTCCAGCTGCAACTCCATATTACCGGTGCCTTTGAATTCTTCAAAAATTACTTCATCCATTTTTGAACCGGTGTCAATCAACGCAGTCGCCAGAATGGTTAGTGAGCCGCCATTTTCAATTTTGCGAGCCGCACCAAAGAATTGTTTTGGCTTCTGCATAGCATTAGCCTCTACACCACCCGATAAAACTTTACCGGAGGCGGGCGCCACTGTATTGTGTGCGCGGGCCAATCTTGTGATTGAATCAAGTAATATCACAACGTCATGGCCACATTCAACCAAACGTTTTGCTTTTTGCAAAGCAATGGTTGAGACCTTAACGTGTTTTTCCGCAGGTTCATCAAAGGTGGAAGCGATCACCTCAGCTTTCACACTCCTTTCCATGTCTGTAACTTCTTCGGGTCTTTCATCCACCAGGACTACCATCAAATAACACTCAGGATGATTTGCAGCAATGGAATTTGCCACTGCCTTCAACAACATTGTTTTTCCTGTCTTCGGTTGGGCAACGATCAATCCACGTTGACCTTTACCTATAGGAGTAAACAGGTCCATAATTCTGGTTGAAAAATCATTCGGTGAAGTAAAAAGATTCAATTTCTCGTAGGGGAATAGAGGGGTGAGGTAATCAAACGGCACACGGTCCCGAACTTCTTCGGGTCGTTTTGCGTTAATGGTGTCGACCTTTAATAAAGCAAAATACTTTTCACCTTCTTTCGGGGGCCTCACAGCGCCAAAAACCGTATCACCCGTCTTTAAGCCAAACAATTTAATCTGTGAAGGAGATACATATACATCATCAGGAGATGACAAATAATTATAGTCAGAAGAGCGAAGAAATCCATACCCATCAGGCATCATCTCCAATACACCTTCACTCATGATCACTCCGTCAAATTCAATATTAAATGCCTGGTCGCGACGCTGTGGATAAACTTTAGCCGGCTGCGCGGGAGCTTCTTCCGTAGTACCATTATCAGAAGAAATGATGTCTTGCGTTTCAGTTGTTTCAGGAAGTTCGATATCCTCTTCTTCAGGAGTGAAATCTTCAGCTTCATTGTCCGTAAGTTCTTCCTTCTTACGAGCAGTACCTTTTTTTGAAAGTGGCTTTTCCTCCTTTTTAATGTGGGCCTTTTTGTGAACAGGTTTTTTGTCGTTTGATTCAACGATGGCTTCTTCGGTTGTGTTTCCTGTTGTGGCCTTCACAATACGTTTGCGCTGCCTGTTCTTGGCGTCACCGCTTGCGGCGCCTGTTTTTGCACCAGCTATAGCCTGGTTATCGAGAATTTTATAGACAAGTTCCTGCTTGTCCATCTTTTTTGCATTTGGTATTTTAAGCTGTTCAGCTATATCTAACAGCTCGGGAACGATCATGTCGTTCAATTGGAGAATATCGTACATAAAAAATGTTGAGGTTAATCACAATCTCTCGTCGCCAATCTTAAAAACTGAAATTTGGGTTTAATTTGAATGGGAACTTTCGAAAATCTGATCAGCTAAATAAGAAGTAATGAGCTTATCGGGCTGTTTCTGGTGCAATTATACAGCTAAATTGCTGAAATCAAAAATTTTTATCCACATGTTTTGTTAATGGGACCCTTACCCACTGCGGCTGATTTTTACTTTGGCGTATTCAGCTCGGGAAATCTTGCTCCAAGTGAACGGACAAAGCACACGTAAGAGACGCATATTTAAATGTTTTAAGCAGCGACATCAGTAGTTATCTTTGCCGCTCTTTCAATCGACAAACTTACGCCACCACTATGGCGTTAGCGCACGCGGTCAACGTAAGGGAATAAATTTTAGCTATGTTCAATAAGAGAATAAAGATCAAAGAGCTGTTGAGCCTGGAGCCAAACAACCAGGAAGTAACTGTAATGGGATGGGTTCGAAGTTTCCGGAATAATCAATTCATCGCGCTGAATGACGGGTCCACTAATACTAATATTCAAGTAGTAGCTGAACTCGGAAAGTTTGATGAAAATCTTTTGAAGCGTATCACTACATCCGCTTCATTAAAGGTATCGGGAGTCATTATTCCTTCGTTGGGCAAAGGACAAAAGATGGATCTTAAAGCAACCTACATTGAAATACTCGGTGACAGTGATGCAGAGAAATATCCTATTCAATTAAGAAACAGGCCGACGTTGGAATACCTGAGAGAGGTCGCTCATTTTCGTTTTCGCACAAATACTTTCGGGGCTGTGTTTCGTGTTCGTCATTCACTCGCTTTTTCGGTTCATAAATTTTTTAATGATAAGGGCTTTGTCTACATGCATACACCCATCATCACCGCGAGTGATGCTGAAGGAGCTGGTGAGATGTTCAGGGTTACTACACTTCCATTTGAGAACCCGCCAAAAAACGAAGACGGGTCAATAAATTTCAGGGAAGATTTTTTTGGACGAGGTACAAATCTCACAGTAAGCGGGCAGTTGGAGGGAGAACTGGCTGCGACTGCATTTGGAGACATCTACACCTTTGGTCCCACTTTTCGTGCTGAGAATTCTAATACGGCCAGACATCTGGCAGAGTTCTGGATGATCGAACCTGAAATGGCCTTTTGCGACCTGGAAGACAATGCAAATCTTGCCGAAGAATTCATAAAACATATTATTGAATCTGCCATGAACAATAACCAGGAAGATCTCGAGTTCCTGGCGCAGCGTCTAGTCGATGAGGAGAAGCAGCTACCACAGGATAAGAGAAGTGAAATGGGATTGATCGAAAAGCTTCAATTTGTTTCGAACAACAAATTTGAAAGATTGACATACACGGAAGCGATTGATATTTTGAGAGAAAGCAATCACAACAAGAAAAAGAAATTTCAGTACCCAGTCACCGGTTGGGGAATGGACCTGCAAAGTGAGCATGAACGCTATCTTGTAGAGAAACATTTTAAGAAACCTGTCATCTTAACCAACTACCCTAAAGAGATCAAGGCATTTTATATGCGCCAGAATGATGATGGTAAAACTGTTGCTGCCATGGACATTCTCGCACCAGGGATCGGTGAGATCGTCGGCGGTTCACAACGCGAAGAAAGGATAGATAAACTTCAGCAAAGAATGAAAGAAATGAATGTGCCTGCGGAACAGCTATGGTGGTATTTGGACACAAGAAGATTTGGAACGGTCCCGCATGCGGGTTTTGGATTGGGTTTTGAAAGGATGGTTCAGTTTGTGACCGGCATGAGTAATATCAGGGATGTGATCGCTTTCCCCCGAACCCCCAAGAGCGCAGAGTTTTGAGTTTCACATATCAATTTCATCCAAAATCAGTGAAAATCGGTGGAATCCGTGAGCAACTTATTTCTCCAATAAGTTATGTATCTCACTGATTTCACAGATGGTCACAGATGTACCGTGAAAAATTGCAAATGCTTATTCGTGCACACACATGATCGGCAAGTGCGAGTGAAAGATCAAATCTTTGGTATGACTCTTTCTGAATAATCCCTCGAGCAGTTTGTGTTTTTTTGGAATCGTAATCACGAGGTCGAGATCATTTTTCTCAGCGAACTTTTCAATGCCAGCCTCGATATTTACGTCTTCAATGAAATCGTATTTGGGATTCAGATCTTCCAGCATCGTATGCAATAAAACTGATTCCTGCGGCGTACCTGGTTTGAAATGAGAATTCTTATAATCTACATTTAAAACATGCAACTCAGCATTGAATTCTTTTACAAAATCCTTTATAAAATGAGTGGGAGTCGTATTGACAACTTCCCGGAAATCACAAGCAAACCCGATCTTTTTAATCGTCGAATATTTTTTTCCGGGGGGCACAACAATGACCGGCCAACTCAAATGCCTTATAGTAGTTAGTGTAGTGCTTCCAAACAGAACTCTTTCCATTCCCGTTGCACCTTTTGTTCCCATAACAACAGCAAACGGTTTTACTTTTGCGCAAACATCTTCCAGTTCATCAACGGTATCACCGAGTTTCGTTTCAGTATAAATTTTTATGGAATCACCGGTTTTTTCCTGTAGAGATCTTTTTAAATCTTCCATTTTACTTTCATTGTTCTTTTGCAGATCTTCTACCGACAGTAATACAATTGGAACGTCGGTCATGCTAACAGGGACCTGGTAAGCGTGAAATATGAGGATGCTACAGCCTGCTGCTTTGGCCATGTCAACAGCATAATCAATAGCATTATTTGAAATGGCTGAAAAGTCTGTAGGAACAATGATCGTTTTCATCTGCGTATTTTTTATTTAGTGGTTAGAACAGAGGAACTGCATCCCGACACCCCGGGTTGCTTCATTGCTTTTCCCTGTAAAACTATATGAAAGATAAATTAAACTGGCTGACGAACCTCACACACCGCGAAATATGGAAATTTCTTCCTGGCGTGTCTATTTATAAAACCTCTTATGAACGAAATAAATATTGGGGAACCACCTGGTCACAAGGCCGGAGTTAAGCGAATAAAAAAAGCAACTCTCAAAATTGATATGACGCCGATGGTTGACCTGGGATTTCTGCTGATCTCTTTCTTTGTTTTTACAACAGAAATATCAAAACCGGCAATAACTAATTTATACATGCCAAAGGATGGCGATCCAACCCCAATACCAGAGTCAAAATCATTAACCATTTTGTTAAGCACTAATAATGAGGTCTTCTATTATGGTGGCGACATGAGCGAAGCAATAGACAATAACCAGGTTTTTCCATCTTCTTATGATGAAACAAACGGAATTGGTAACGTCATTCGTCAAAAACAAAGTGAACTCATGAAAAGGAAGATCGACAAAAAAGAGCTGATCGTTCTTATAAAGCCAGGTAGTAATTCTTCTTATAAAAATGTGATCAATGCTCTCGACGAAATGATGATAAACGGGGTCACACGATATGCGATCCTCGACCAGGAAGGAGAGGAAAAAAGCCATTTGGACCGCCTCAATGATCACCACTGAGCCATCAATTTCGACCTCTTATAAACTTTCAATCTTTTTCTTTGAGTCAACCTGTGCAGGTCAAACATTCTCTTTTCCAACAATTTAGGGGGAAAAAATCTCATAGTTCATAGACTATTACCTAAAAAAACTTAGTACTGTGCGTTACATAGTACCAAATATCACCTTATCTTTGAGCCGTTAAGTTGATTTTTGAGGTAATAATAAACCTGAATATGAACATAGAGAACACACAAAGCCAGATGAGAAAAGGGATACTGGAATTTTGTATCCTCTCTATTATTCGCCGGGGTGAGGCCTACCCCAGCGACATAGTAGAGGAAATGAAAACAGCTGGTCTCCACATTTTGGAAGGTACATTATATCCATTGCTGACAAGATTGAAAAATGCGGAAATGTTAACCTATCGCTGGGTAGAAAGTAATTCGGGTCCTCCCCGCAAATATTTTTCACTAACTCCCAAGGGTGAATCTTTCTACAAAGAACTGGAGCAAACGTGGCAGGAGTTAGCAAACGGGGTAAATGCTTTAGCGAACAAAAAATCAAATGAACCACTCAACCAATAACATTCTCTCGACTGAAGTAAGAGAGCTTCAACCAAAAAAATTATGACAATGAAAAAGATCATCAACATAAACCTGAGCGGCAGAGTGATACCTATCGAAGATTCTGCTTACGAAAAGCTACAGGCCTATATTGAAAGTCTTCGTCGCTATTTCATACATGAAGAAGGTCGTGACGAGATCATTAATGATATTGAAAGCCGCATTGCCGAATTGATGAATGAAAAAATCAGGAAGGGTGCAAGTTCTGTTACTGATGCGGACGTAGATGAAATAATCGCGTCGATGGGAAGACCGGAAGATTTCCAGGCAGCTGAAGAGACTGAAACTATTGCTGCCGGTTCAAAAGCTTATCAAAGCAGCGCAGCAAGCGAAGAAACGTATACAACAAGAAGACGCAACAGGTTGTATCGCGATTCAAGTGATAAAATTTTAGGCGGCGTTTGTTCGGGCCTTGCGAATTATATGAATGTTGATCCGGCCATCGTCCGCATTTTGTTCGCGATTGTCACGTTTGGTGGGTTTGGCTTTGGAGTGATCGCTTACCTGTTGCTTTGGATCGTTCTGCCATCGAGGGATCTTGAATATTTTGGGGGTAAGCGCCTGTACAGAAATCCGGGCGACAGAATTTTTGGCGGAGTAGCCAGTGGTATTGCTGCCTATTTTAAAAGAGAAGCGTGGACGATTCGATTGATCTTCGCAGCGCCTATTCTATTAAGTATTATTCTTAGCCTGGTCAGCTGGCCATTCTATCACGAAGGCGTATTTGTTCCCAATGTAGTATTTGGTTCTTTGTCGGGCACTTTCATCTTTGCTTACATTATTCTATGGATCGTTTTACCTGAAGCGCATAGTGAATATCAACGTATGGAAATGAGAGGTGAGAAAGTGGATGTGCATACTATCAGGCAAAATGTAAAGGAAAGGGCAAAGGACTTTAGCGACGATGTGAAGGCGACAGCTCAAAACATCGGTAACAAAGCAAAAGAATTTGCCAATACGCGAGGCAAAGAATTTGCCACCGAAGTAAAGGAAGCTGCACGAAGAACGGGTAGCGGGATCGGCCACGTGATTGGCGTATTATTCAAGGCGTTCTTTTTATTCGTTGCAGGAAGTATTGCGTTTGGACTGTTGGTTGGTTTGATGGCACTGATATTCGGAGGCATTGGTATTTGGCCCATTAAGAATTTCCTGTTGGATGGTTTTTGGCAAAATGCATTTGCCTGGGGAACCCTATTCCTCTTCCTGGCTGTACCGGTCATTGCATTGATCACCTGGATCATCCGTCGAATGATGAGAGTAAGGTCACAAAACAGTTACCTCGGTTGGATATTCGGAGGGTTGTGGACATTGGGATGGATATCAGCATCGCTATTTGCAGCCAGTATGGTAAGCGACTTCCGAATGAATAACGAAAGAAGAGCTCCTGCAGATTTTGCAATAACTCAGCCTGTAAATCATAAAATGATCGTGAAGGTATCAGAGCCGGAAGTTGAATACGGTGGTTCGTTTTCCTGGATGCATTTTGATGACCGCGGATTTGATATTACCGAAGATACCGTTCGGATAGCCAACATAAGAATCAGGATCGAGCAAAGTCAGGATTCAAATTATCACGTACAAATAAAAAAGTATAGCCATGGAAGAACAATAGCCGAAGCAGAAGCCCGTGCACAGAAGATCGGATTTAATGCGTCGTACAGAGACAGTGTTCTTGACCTGGGAAGTGGGATCGCAATCGACAGGGACAGTAAATTCAGAAACCAACGGGTGATCGTTGTCATCGAGGTGCCAACGGGTAAAAAGATCCGCTTCGATGAAACGATAGATAAACTGCGTGATCTATCCATACGCACAAACAGGTATAAACCCTGGCACCGGTATAGCGATTTTGATATGAATTGGGACGAATATTTTGACTACGAAACGGATGTTGACTACGTGATGGGCAAAGATGGCTACCTGATCAATCCCGCCAAACCTGCGAAAAAAGAAAATGGCGACACTGAGAATACCGACAGCATTGAGAGAAAGAACAAAAAAGAACAACTCCGGCAGGATCTCAAAAATATCGAAGAAGAAGAAAAGAGAGACAGTATGCAAAAGAAATCGCATGCTGCTGACCTGGAATCTGAGGACGATATAAAGAAAGAAGAGGCAAATACCAAAGTATCTATTTATTCGCCCCTTTCTTTCGCAGCCATGTTCAACTAAACTCGGTTGAAGTTGGATCCCGTCGAGTCGGGACCAGGCTTCCTGATTTTTCAGGAGGCCTTCTTTTTTAAAGCTACCAAATAAATTGATTTTACATTTGCCTGCCCGATCTGAACCGGACGGATAAATTCGGATAAAATTTTGATGATGAAGAATACGCCTTTCGCAGAGAAACACATACGACTTGGAGCTAAGATGGTTGAATTTGCTGGTTATAATATGCCAATCAGTTACACCGGCATCAATGACGAGCATGCAGCGGTTAGAAGCAATGCAGGCGTATTTGATGTAAGTCATATGGGAGAGTTTATTCTAAAAGGTGAGGATGCCCTGGAACTTCTTCAGAGGGTCACCACCAATGATGTCTCAAAACTTACTGCCGGCAAGGCTCAATATAGTTGTCTTACCAATGAAAGTGGGGGCATTGTCGATGACCTGCTCGTTTATTGCATTGAAGAGAATAAAGTGTACATGATCGTGGTGAATGCATCAAATATTGAAAAGGATTGGGATTGGGTAACGAAACACAATACTAAAAATGTAGAGCTGCATAACATTTCGGACAAGACTTGTTTACTCGCTATCCAGGGACCTAATGCCACAAAAATTTTACAGCCCCTTACGGAAATGGACATTTTGAATTTAAAATATTATACTTTTTCAAAAGGAAAATTTGCGGGTGTCGACAATGTACTCGTTAGTGCAACGGGATATACCGGTGCAGGCGGCGTTGAAATCTATTTTGAGGATAAAGATGACAACGCCAATAGAATCTGGGATACAATCTTTGACGCCGGCGGGACCCAGGGTCTAAAGCCTATCGGGCTCGGTGCCCGGGATACCCTAAGATTAGAGATGGGATATTGTCTTTATGGAAATGATATCGACGATACCACTTCACCGTTGGAGGCCGGGCTTGGCTGGATCACAAAATTTAATAAGGAATTCACTGCTAAACGGATCCTGGAAAAACAAAAGGCAGAAGGAGTAGAACGAAAATTGGTTGGATTTGAAATGTTGGAAAAAGGAATCCCCCGGCATGGATACGAAATAAAGGACTTTGCAGATATGAATATTGGAGTGGTAACCTCGGGAACTCAATCCCCCAGTTTAGGTAAGGCTATTGGGATGGGATATGTAAGAAAAGCCTTTGCATCTCTTGATACAACTATCTACATAAAGGTTAGGGATAAACTTTTACAGGCAAAGGTGGTGAAGATCCCTTTCGCATGATATGCGAAAATTTACTTCGTAATTCTCAGTTGTCTTTCGATTTGGTAATTAAGAAAAAAGCAATAATTTAACCAGCCGAAAAATCCATATCCATGCCCATCATTCACCTAACCACATTTATTGCAGCGCCAATAGAAAGAGTTTTCGATCTCAGCCGGAATATCCAATTGCACAAAGAATCAATGAAGCAGCATAAAGAAGAAGCCGTTGCCGGTACAAGGTTTGGCCTCATCGAAAAAGATGAAAGCGTAACCTGGAAAGCCAAACATTTCTTCAAGACCAGGATACTGCGCATAAGGATCACCGAAATGCAAAAACCTTTAAGGTTTGTTGACGAACAATCGCAAGGCTCGTTTAAGGAAATGAAGCATGAACATTTTTTTAAGTCTTGTGAAAACGGGACTATCATGATTGATATGTTTCATTTTGAAAGCCCTTATGGCGCTATCGGCAAGTGGCTGAATGCCTTTTACCTCACGCGATATATAAAAAAATTGATCAGGCACAGGAACAAAACTATCAAGGAATACGCTGAGAGCAACAAATGGAAAGGCCTGCTGGAAAAGTAATACTCTTTCCATTACATTTGCCGGAATGAAGAATAAGCCATCTCTGCATACTTCTCTGTCACCGGCTCTCGTCCATCTTTATGATATAAGCAACAGTATTATTGTGATCATAGATGTATTAAGAGCAACATCTACTATCGCTACTGCATTGTATAATGGCGCCAGGTGTGTTATCCCTGTTGACAGTGTAAGCCGCTGTATAGAATTGGGAAAACAGATTGATGGTATTACTGCCGGGGAGAGAGATGGAAAAATAGCTGAGGGCCTGGAACATGGAAATTCGCCCTTTGAATACCCGGGTGATTTTATCGAGGGAAAAACGCTGGTATTGACCACGACAAATGGTACAAGGCTCCTTCATATGGCATTGGAAAAAGGTGCAAAAGAAATCATTACCGGGTCCTTTCCAAATCTCTCGGCGGTTTGTAATCACTTGATCGAAATGAAGAGAAATGTTATTCTTGGATGCGCCGCCTGGAAAGACAGAGTAAACATGGAAGATGCATTGTTTGCGGGCGCTGTTATATCAAAAGTGAGGGCGCACTTTGAAATTAATTGTGACTCATCCCACATTGCGGAAGCGATGTATGAAAAAGGGAAAAAAGATCTGTTTTCTTTCTTAAAGAATAATAACGCCTCTCATTATCATCGCCTGATGAATTTTGGATTGGAAAAAGATATCCGGTACTGTTTAACTCCTCATGGAGCAAATGTTTTACCTGTTTATAGCGATGGGAAACTGGTAGCAAAAGTTTAAAATTGACTCACAGGACCGATCTCTTCAGCAAAAAAAATTTTGCAAGATACTCCATTTTATTCGCTTCTTTATCACAATAAAATTATTTTTTAATTCACTCTTTTTAGATGGAAATGAGCATCACATTCCTTTACTTTTGCAGATTGCCCTTGTTGCAAATGAGCAGTACGCAATTAGCAATGCACCCACTATAATTTGTACCAAGTGTCCATTGTCAATTGTAACTAAACTATGGCCCTACCACACCTTGTTAAGTACGTCTACACGCATGGAACGGATGAAGTGATTCGCCGGGGGAAAAAAATTCATGCAATCGGTTTTGTCGAGTTGATTGAATATGATAATCTGTTTGGCTCCGCAGTTTTCCGGGTAAAGGATGACATCTACTCAACGTTTTACAAGGTATACATTCAGAAAATAAAGGACCCGAAATCACTGTCGGTCCGATGCACCTGCCCCTATAATCTCGGTGATATCTGCAGGCACGAAGCAGCTTCACTTTTCCAGTTGCAGGAGATGATCGACAAGAACATGCTGGACGCCGGCGACGTCGAATATGATCAGCGGCACACGGTAGCTAAAATGAAGTTCATCGATCTGAAGTCATTGCGCCTTCTTTCCTCACCGGTTGTATTTACCGAAGCAGAAAAATTTCTCAGGACCAATAAAGCAAATATTGAATTTGCAAAAGATGAAGCGGTTAAAGCGTCTGTTACTCTTGATGGCACTTCCTACAAGGTCATTATCAGTAAGAATGAAGAAAGAAATTTTGACACGAGTTGCGATTATGTTGATCCCGAGCACCCTCTTTGCCTGCCGAAGGTCATTGTGTTTTTGCAACTATTGAATTCTTATGGGCCGCATTATTTTGACAGCATCCGCAACTGGGATAAAGAAAAGAACAAATTGTTGGAGGCCTATGGTTACTCCCTGAATGATGACCTTACTAACAAATTTGAATTTACTTACAAGGATGGCAAACCTTTTTTACGCGTCCTGGACGCAGGCATTAAAAGAGTAACGCCTGTCCCGGTACCTGTCAAACAAGCGGTCATTGAAGAACCTCTTCCCGTGGTGGCTGAAGAAAAAGAAGAGCTTATCCTGTCGTCACACCGGCTCGGTATTGTTTTTAACTTTAACAAAAGAAACTACCCTTACTTCACGATTGATGTTGTACAGGGTGAAGGTAATGACGATGGAGACGGTTTCACAGGGAAGGTCGAAAAGGTCGATCTGTCCAAGTATATCGATACAACGAAATATAATGAAAAAGATAAACTATCTCTCGGCCTCCTAAGGAAATTGCAGGAACAGGAGATCAATAAATATATTAGTCGTAACTCGCCCTTTTCAGGCATTTGGGAAAACATCATTCATCAAGAGGAAGAGGATCTGCCGGATGAAACAAAGAACCTGATGAATGAATACCTGCTGCCGAAATTGAAAAAAATTTTTTCTGAAACAGGCCTGCTAGCTTTTAAATTGCGCGAAGGAAAGTCGTTCAAGACAAATAACCTCGAGGAAATCAAATTATTCGCCGAAGAAGCAAAGCCTCATTTCAGGATCAACAAAAATGGCAACTACATTATTCATTGTAATGTGAAGGCAGATGGTTTGGATCATGAACTCGCCGACAATGAAAGTCCCAGCCCATTGGTCTTTTTATATAACCACCAGGCATATTTATGGAAGAGTACCGAAGTAATTGATGTGGTGGCTAAATTTTTGATGGAAG